>NZ_LOPV01000176.1 GCF_001469865.1 Haloferax profundi | reverse complement strand
AGTGAGCGACGCGGCAGTACTGTTTCTCAGTTCGCTCAATCGTCGTCTTCGGGCCCCTGAATCGGTAAGACCGGGTCGTCGTACTCGGTTCCGAGGATGACCATCGTCTGCGAGCGAGAGAAACCTTCCAGTTCCGCGATGTGGTCGAACATGAGTTCGCGAAGGGCGTCGGTGTCCTCGGCGTACACGCGGAGCATCACGTCCCACTCGCCCGTGGTGAGGTTAATCTCCTGGACGCCCTCTATCTCGCGGAGTTGCTGGAGTGCCTCTTTCTCGTGTCCCTGCTTGACGCGGAATCCGACGAGTGCCGACGTGCCCAATCCGACTTCTCGCGGGTCCACGTGCGCGTGGTAGCCCTGGATGACGCCTGCGTCTTCCATCCGCCCGACTCGGTCGTGGACCGTCGCACTCGACATATCGATTTGGCGAGCAATCTCACTGAACGGTGTCCGCGCATCCTCCATCAGGAGGCGGAGAATAGCCCTGTCCGTCGCGTCGAGTTCCATACGGGCATGTACTGGGGGGGCCAACTTCGCATTTGCGGAAGCGCGAACGACGTTATACGTCAGTTACAGGTCTGCAATCTCGCGGGCCGCTTCGAGGACCGTGTCGTGAACGTGTCCGTTCGACGCGACGAGTCCCTCCGAGTCGTGTCGCCACTCGTTGCCGTCGAGGTCCGTGACCCGTCCGCCGGCCATCCGAACGAGGTGGACACCAGCCACCGAGTCCCACGGGTTCGCGCGCTTGTTCGTGACGACGCCGTCGAGTGCGCCGTCGGCGACGAACGAGAGTGCAACTTGCATGCTCCCGTAGCGACGCATGTCACCGAATCGTGTGACGATGGCCCGCGTCGCTGCCGCGTACTCGTCGCGAGCGTCGTAGTTCCACCAGAACGTCGGACTGACCGTACACGTCTCTGGGTCGTCGCGTTGGCTCACGGAGATTTTCTCACCGTTCCGGTAGGCAGCCTCGTCGTCGGCCGCATAGAGGTCTTCGAGGGCGGGGAGGAAGTTCGCGGACGCGACGGGGTCACCGTCGATGACGGCCGCGACGGACGTCGCCCACACGGGGATGTCGCGGACGAAGTTGTTCGTCCCGTCGATGGGGTCGATGACCCATGAGGCACCCTCGTCTGGGACCGACTTCAGTTCGTCTTCTTCTTCCCCCACGATGGCGTCGTCCGGGAACGAGCCGTGGATACGGTCGATGACACGTCGTTGGGCAGCCCGGTCCGCCTCCGTGACGACGTCCGTCTTTCCGCCTTTCGTCTCGACGGCGATGTCGGTTCGGAAGGCTCGTCGCGCGACTGCGCCGCCGTCACGTGCAGCACGCTGCGCACGGTCCGCGCGGGCACCGAGTTCGTTCATGGACGTGACAGGAGCGGGAAGCGGCCTATATCCATCGACCGGTCGGCGTCGACACGCGGTCGCTGACGACCTGACGACCCGTGTGACCGATGGCTAATCGGCCGCCTGCGGTGCGACGTCGGCCCGGTGGCTTATCACACTGACTCACCTATCGGTATCTGTGAGAGATGCAGGCGACCTCCCGGTGAGCGTCCGTGGCGCACTCACGACGGCCTTCGACGAGGCACGCGACGCTGTTCGGCGTGGTGATACCGACACTGCACTGGAGTGTACCGACGAAGCACGGCGTATCGTCCACCACAAGGTGCCGCCGGGGTTGGTGAACGAACAGTTGGAACACGGACTCGCCGCAGTCGAGCGAACCGCGGCGGACGAACCCGTCGTCGCATCCGAATACCTCCGCGCGATGAAGCGACTGCTCACTGGGTCTGACGACGACTGAAAATACGGTCCGCTCGCTCGACGGGTAGATAACGGAAAACGCCAGAATTCGCAATTAGAACCCGGACGGAAGACGTTTTCCGCAACCCTCACAGCCTTTTTCGGCTTGCGCCGACTTCCCGAACTCCGATTCCTCGTGGTCCGGTACTTGGCTTTCGTGCCACACACTCGCAGTGTGGTTAGCGGGGTTGCTTCGGTTCCTCTTCGGCACTTTGACCTCGTCTTCCTTTTACGAAAGACTCGGTGTTCGTGTCGACCCCATTCCTCCGCATCTTGCGATGCGTACCATCGTCGGTGCCTTTCACACCGTCCGATTGGATTCGGTTTGGTCATCCGGTGCGTCCTTGCGCTTCCGGCAATACTATAGTATGCTCGATAACATAATGAATGTTTCTGATATTCTCTGATACGTCAGTGTCGGCCGAAATTCAGGTCTTCTAACTGGGCTGTCGTGCTCGCGACGTTCCGTCTCTCACACCCAGAATGTCGTATCGACTGGACTGCTGTGTCACGGTTTTCACGAGAAACGTGGTCTGTTGGTACCACGTCTCACGAGTGGACACGAGTCACCGACTCGAAACGACGACGGATATACACAGTCGTGGTAAATGGCGGCTTAATCGGTGGTAAAATTACTGATAGTTTGGGCACATTCGTGGGTATGTTGGCGACAGTTCGGAGTCGTCAGACTGTGAGTGCTGGTTCTGTGTGCGAGGGGAGAGATTTGGACTTCGGAGCCTCGCTTCGCTTGCCTCGACGTTCTAATCCTCCGGACGATTCGCACTGCGCCGCGTATGGCGGCGCATACTCGTGCGAGGGGAGGGATGTGAACCACGGTCGCTGACGCTCCCTGATTCGAATCCTTCGTACACACTCGCCACTCGTCGCTTCGTTCTTCGGAGCAAGTGCGAGGGGAGGGATTTGAACCCACGGACTCCTACGAGAGCGGATCTTGAGTCCGCCGCTTTTTCCTGACTTAGCTACCCTCGCGCGTATGAAGATAGGTCAGGGGGACCGCTAAAACGTTGCGAATCGTTAGACGAAGAGTCCAACCTGCTCGACGACGAGGAGTCCGCCCACGACCACGCCGACGACGCCTGCTGTGGCGCGAAGGAGGCGCGTCCCGCCCACGTCCATCGACCGACCCCAGAGCGTGGAGACAGTCGCCATCGTCGCCACCGTCAGCAGACTAAACGCGGTGAGGAACGCGACGGCCTGTCCCATTCCGGGTGCGGCGGACACCATCGCGATGACGAGTGCTCCACTGCCGGCGAATCCGTGGAGGACGCCGACGGCGAACGACTCGTCGTGGACGTGTGTGTGTTTCGTCCCGAGTGCGACGCTGCCAAGCGAGAGATGTCGATGGGTCTGCGCTCCGTGGTCGTGATTCCGGAGTGTCGGGAGCGACACGCCAGCAGCACGGAGGAGCATTCGAGTCCCGAGGACGACGAGTATCGCACCGACGGTAACCTCGAAGAAGTGCGTCACCGACTCGGGCAGGCGCACGCCGAGTGCGACGAACAGGAGGCCGACGACGACGATTGGAATCGAGTGACCGACGCCCCACGAAGCGCCGACGATACTCGGTCTTCCGTCGTCTTCGACCATCGTCGCGACGGCGGCGAGGTGGTCGGCTTCCAGCGCGTGCCGGATACCGATGACGCCGCCTGCCACGAGTGCAGATGCGAGTGCCATTGCTACCGAGTGTGCGAACGGGACGTAAATATGACGTGCATTGCGGCGACCATCGCCCATCGAATAGGGGCAGACAGACGACGCTACTCAGGATTCCACTCGCAACACGCGCCGGTGGTCAGTCCCTCGTCGGCGACACAGGACGTGAGGCAGGCGTAGTTACAGAACACACCGGCGGGGACGCGTTCGCCGTTCTCCACCTCTTCGACGAAGACTGGGTCGTGTCTGTACACGTCTGACCCTGTGTTCGACTACCGATGGAATTACCCGGTATAACGACCTGTTTCCCTCCATGGACGAACACACCCGCGACCCGAGTGTTGCCCCGCCACTCGGGAACCCGTCTGGGTGGAACGCGGACGTACGGATGTGGGAACACGCGACGCTCCGGAGAGCAGTCGAACACGGCGTCCGCCTGTTCAACTCGGCCGACTTCCACGAGAGCCACGACTGCTTCGAAGACGAGTGGTACAACTACGGCGCGGGGACGACAGAGAGTGCCTTCCTCCACGGGATGGTACAGGTAGCCGCAGGTGCGTACAAGCACTTCGACTTCGAGAACGACGTCGGCATGCGCTCGCTGTTCGAAACGGCCTTGCAGTACCTCCGCGGCACTCCGAGCGACTTCTACGGCGTGGACGTAGACGACGTTCGAGCGACACTCCGGGCGGCACTCGACGACCCAACCGAACTCCACGGGTGGCAGATTACACTCGATGGACAGCAGGCGACTGCCTACCCTGCCGATTACGACTACGCGGCGCAGTTGGACCACTGACGCCTCGCAGTCGACACCGGCGGAGTCGACCAAATTTTGTCTGTGAACACACAGGAAGAATCTTAAAGGCCTTTAGCCCCTGGCTCTAGGACCCGGCAATGCGAATCTACGAACTCGGTGATGGCACCCCGGAAGTGTCAGTCGTCGGGTCGATTCACGGTGACGAACCGTGTGGCGCGCGCGCCATCGAGCGGTTCGTTGCGGAAGACCCAGACGTCGAACGCCCGGTGAAACTCATCGTCGCCAACGAGGAGGCACTCGACGCGGACGTTCGGTACCTCGACGAGGACCTCAACCGCGCCTTCCCCGGCGACCCTCACGCAGAGAACCACGAGCGTCGCCTCGCGTACGACTTGGGCCGG
>NZ_LOPV01000175.1 GCF_001469865.1 Haloferax profundi | reverse complement strand
AGCGTCGCCTCGCGTACGACTTGGGCCGGGAAGTCCGCGGGACGACTGCCTTTTCTATCCACTCGACACAGTCGTATGCCGAACCGTTCGCCATCGTCGACACCGTCGACGCAGTCGCGCGGTCGATTCTTCCGCGTCTCCCCGTCGACGTCGCCGTCGAGACGAACAACTTCGCCGAGGGGCGACTCATCGAACACGCCCACACCGTCGAAGTCGAAGCGGGCCTCCAGAAGTCCGACGAAGCGGCCGAAAACGCCTACTGGCTCATCCGCGCGTTCCTCACGGCGACGAACGTGCTCCCCGCCCCGACAGTCGCGAGCGACGGCGGCGACGACATCGAATCACAGACGGAAGACGACCGGTTAAAACTCGCCGCGCCCCGAGAGAACAGCCTCGACGTGTTCAAACTCCTCGAACGACTCCCCAAACCGGACGCCGACGAGTACGAGGTTCTCGCACACAACTTCGAACCGGTCGAATCCGGGGAGGTGTTCGCCCGTGCCGACGCCGAGACGTTCGCCGCCGAGCGCGACTTCTACCCCATCTTGCTCTCGGCGTACGGGTACGCGGACATCTTCGGATACGCCGGCGAGAAGGTCGGCGAACTGCCGTAGTCTGAGTACACCGACGTCCAACTTGCTCCCCCCTCAGTCGAACAACTGAGCGACTGCGTCGTCGACCGAGTCGACTCTTGCTGGGTCGTCCGCCGGCCCGTCGTCCCCGACGTGTATCGCGTCCCACCCAGCACGACGGGCACCCACGATGTCTTCGTCGTGGGTGTCACCGACGTAGACGTACTCGTCGGCCGGGAGTTCGGCTTCGGCGGCCTCGAAGATACCCGCATCGGGCTTCCGAGCGGCGACGTCTGGGTCGTTCGACACCACGACAGCGTCCACTTCAGAGTCGAGTCCGTGTCGTTCGAGTTTCGCTCGTTGCATCGCTGGGACACCGTTCGTCAGGATTCCGACCGGCCCTCGCGATGCGGCGCGGACGACGGCCGAACGTGCTGATTCGGGGACCGCCGTCGCCGCGAGTTCGGCTTCGTGGTACCGCGCCGCGAGTGTCTCCGGGTGGGCATCGACGTCGAACTCGGAGACGACGGCCTCGAAGCCGTCCCGGTAGGGATTCGTCGAGAGGCGCTCGAACGCCTCGAAGAACACGGAGAGGTAGTGGTCGTACGCCCCTCGCGGTGCGTTCGGGACTGCCGTCTCGAATATCGTCTCGAACTCTTCTGTGTACTGGAGGAGCGTCAAATCGAGGTCGAAGAAGACTGCCCGTGTCATGCCAGTGAGACGGTGCCCGAGACAGAAAGAACCGGGCTACTCGTCGGCCGCTTCGAACTCCACGAGCGTCAGGTTCCGGTCGAGGTAACAGTGGTCGTGCGGTGGGTCGCCGACGACGTCGCTGATGCGGTACTCCTGGTCGAACTCAGCGCCTTCGGGAACGCAGTACTGGTGACTCGGGCACTCGGTGTGGGGACACGGTCCCTGTAAACTGGCTTTACTACCTGCGTAGGCCCCTTTCGAGGGGACGTTTGCCTTCACAGCGGCGGTTTCGACTTCGACGGCGCGAACGCCTTCGTCGTGGACGGCACAGTCGAGAACTTGCGTGTTCTCGCGGACGCCGATGACACGGTAGCGAACGCCCTCGGTGAGATTGAGACACTGCCGACGGTACGGACATCCCTCACAGGCGCTCGATTCACCGTGATAGACGAACTCGGTACCCGGTTCGGTCAAGCGGGCACCGACGAGAGTGACGGAGGTCATGCCACTCCGTTGATTCGCGGGGTGGTTAAGGTTCCCGCCCGGTCAGTTCGTCGAGTTTGTCGAAGTAGTCCTCGCGCGGGATTTGGTACGCTCCGCGGTAGTCGAACTCGCCCTCGGAGAAGCGTCGAGCAATCTCTGTCGCACCCTCGACAGCAGACTCACGCGAGTCGAACTCCTCGACGTGGACTTCGATTTCGGGTTCCATGAAGAGGACGGCGTGCCACGTATCGGTGCGGATTTGCGACGCACCGGGGCGCTTGGCCCGCGACCCGTTCCACACGAAGATGGTGGGCATACACTCCGCGGGGAACGACGCTTCGTTGAACACGTCCGGCCGATACGCGAGGATTCGACGGCCTTCGTGTTCGTCGTTCCAGAGCGTCCACCCGGCGGGCAGGTCGGTCATACGTCCGCTAGTTCTCCGTGTATCCTAAGCCTTCCCGCTTTTCGCTGCGAATCGCACGAAAAGCGTCGATAAAACGTCCTATGAAGGAGGACATGATTTCGAGGCGACGCGATTAACGACTCCGTCACGTCGCTGAACCAGCGATTAAACCGGCATACGTCGGTCGTCCGAAGGGTCAGCGCGAGTGGTATGAATCCGGAAATAATTCTGGTTTAGACAACTTCCTGACTACTTTCAGAGAAAGCGTTATATGTTAACGTCTCTCATTGTGAGCTAGTCTCGGTCACTGGACCGAGCGAGTCGCCCCGCGCATCGTCTCCCCCAATCGCCGATTCTGTCGCCAGTCGCCGTCACGTCGCTCGCGCGGAGCGACGGCGGCGCCCATCGCCCCGTCTCTCGTAGTCTCGTGCTACGCGTCGTCGGGTCGGTCGGTGTCGTCTGCGACCCGCAGACGCGGGCGCGTCGCCTTCGACCGTCTCCGGACGGCCGGTCCGACGAGGCTCCACGAACAATGACCGGCGAAATTGAAACACTCGCAGACCTGAGCAAACACTACAGAGACTCCGTACCCGCCGACCTCCGCGAGGCGAAGAGTTTCGAGTGGTATCTCGAAGAGGTCTACGCAGATCCGAAAATCGCTCGCAACGCCCACCAACGCGTGGCGGACATGTTCGACTTCTACGGCACCCGTTACGACGAAGACGCGGGTGTCGTGGAGTACCTCATGGCCTCCGAGGACTCGTTACACGACGGAGAGAACGTCTTCTACGGCCGAGAAGTTCACGAGTCGATACACGAGTTCGTTAACAAGGTGAAATCAGGGGCCCGCGGCCTCGGCCCCGAAAAACGCATCAAACTCCTCTTGGGACCCGTCGGGTCCGGAAAGTCACACTTCGATTGGCTCGCCCGACGCTACTTCGAGGACTACACGATGCGCGACGAGGGTCGCATGTACACCTTCCGGTGGACGAACATCGGCGACGTCATCCGCGACCAGGACCCTTCCGACAACGTGGTCCAGTCGCCGATGAACCAGGACCCAATCGTGTTGCTCCCCCAAGAGCAGCGTGACATCGTCATCGAGCGACTGAACGAGAACCTCGACGCACCGTACACCATCCGGAACGACCAGGCACTCGACCCGGCTTCGGAGTTCTACATGGACCGCCTGCTCGCCCACTACGACGACGACCTGGAGTCGGTGTTGGAGAACCACATCGAAGTCATCCGACTCGTGGCCTCCGAGAACAAGCGGCAGTGCGTCGAGACGTTCGAACCCAAAGACAAGAAGAACCAAGACGAGACCGAACTGACCGGCGACGTCAACTACTCGAAACTCGCGGTCTACGGTGAGTCCGACCCGCGGGCGTTCGACTACGCGGGGGCGTTCTGTAACGCCAACCGCGGCATCTTCTCCGGCGAGGAACTGCTGAAACTCCAGCGCGAGTTCCTCTACGACTTCCTGCACGCGTCGCAGGAACAGACCATCAAGCCGAAGAACAACCCGCGTATCGACATCGACCAGGTCATCGTCGGGCGGACGAACATGCCCGAGTACCGCGAGAAGAAAGGCGACGAGAAGATGGAGGCGTTCAACGACCGGACGAAGCGCATCGACTTCCCGTACGTCCTCGAATACGAGCAAGAAGCGGAGATTTACCGCAAGATGCTCCGGAACGCCGACGTTCCCGACATCCACGTCGAACCCCACACGCTGGAGATGTCCGGCCTCTTCGGCGTCCTCACCCGTATCGTCGAACCCGATTCGGACACCATCACGCTCGTCCAGAAGGCGAAAGCCTACAACGGCGAGTTAGACGACGGTGACGACGTCGACGTGCGGAAACTCCGCGAAGAAGGCGAGAAGAAAGCCGACATCGCCGAGGGGATGGACGGCGTCTCCGCCCGCTTCATCGGCGACGAAATTGCCGAGGCAATCATGGACGCGACCCACCGTGGTCGTAAGTACCTCTCGCCACTGTCGTCGTTCACCCACCTCGAAGAGAACCTCGAGAACCACGGGTCGATTCCCGAAGAGAACCTCGAACGGTACCACCGCTACCTCGAGATGGTCCGCGAAGAGTACAAAGAACGCGCCATCGAGGACGTTCGCCACGCCCTCGCGTACGACATCGACGAGATTCGCCGACAGGGCGAGAAGTACATGGACCACGTCATGGCCTACATCGACGACGCGACGGTCGAAGACGAACTGACGGGTCGCGACCAAGAGCCAGACGAGAAGTTCCTCCGGGCGGTCGAAGAGAAACTCAACATCCCCGAGGACCGCAAGGACGACTTCCGGCAGGAAGTCTCCAACTGGGTCTCGCGACGCGCACGCGAGGGAACCTCGTTCAACCCGCAAGACAACGACAGACTCCGCCGCGCCCTCGAGCGCAAACTCTGGGAAGACAAGAAACACAACATCAACTTCTCGGCGCTCGTGAGTGCGAACGAACTCGACGACGACGAACGCAACGCGTGGGTCGACGCACTCGTCGACCAGGGATACTCGCGCGACGGAGCCCGGGAGGTGCTCGAGTTCGCCGGTGCGGAGGTGGCCAAGAGCGAACTCGAAGGCTGACCATGCGAGATTACATTCGCGACGCCGACGAGGCCCTCCGTGGCACCTACGAGGAACCGATGAGTCTCGGAGAGTACGTCGAAGCGGCCTTCCAGTCGCCGTCCATCGCGTCGCACGCCTCGAAGTACCTCCTCGAAGCAATCGAGTCGATGGGGACCCGTTCGGTGGTCGAACAGGGTGAACAGAAGGAGCGCTACTGCTTCTTCGACGACCCCGCAAACGACGGTGAACACGCCGTCCTCGGCAACACGGACGTGTTGAACGCCTTCGTCGACGACCTGCGAACCATCGCCGCCGACCGCGGCAAAGCCGAGAAAATCGTCTGGTTCGACGGGCCGACGGCGACGGGCAAGTCCGAGTTGAAACGCTGTCTCATCAACGGCCTCCGAGAGTACTCCAAGACCGACGCGGGCCGACGATACACCGTCGAGTGGAACGTCGCGAACGCCGCGGACACCCGCGGCCTCTCGTACGGTGGCGAAGTCGAGTCAGACGACGAAGACTGGTACGAGAGTCCGGTCCAGTCGCATCCGCTCTCGGTCTTCCCGGGCGACGTGCGAAAGCGATTGCTCGAAGACCTCAACCGCGAGAACGGCGACCACATCCCCGTCGACGTCGACGAGGCTCTCGACCCGTTCTGCCGCGAGGCGTACGTCTACCTCGAAGAGGAGTACCGGCGCGCCGGGAGACAGGACCTCTTCAGCGCCGCCACCGACGACAAGCACCTCCGCGTGAAGAACTACGTCGTGGACGTGGGACGTGGCATCGGCGTCCTCCACTCCGAAGACGACGGGTCGCCGAAAGAGCGACTCGTCGGGTCGTGGATGCCGAGTATGCTCCGCGAACTGAACTCCCGTGGTCGCAAGAACCCACAGGCGTTCAGTTACGACGGCGTCCTCTCACAGGGGAACGGCCTCCTGACAATCGTCGAAGACGCCACCCAGCACGCCGACTTGCTCCAGAAACTCCTGAACGTCCCCGACGAGGGGCACGTCAAACTGGACAAGGGCATCGGGATGGATATCGATACCCAACTCGTCATCATCTCGAACCCGGACCTCGACGCCGAACTCGACAAGTTCGCCGACAGGAACGGACGCGACCCGTTGAAGGCGCTCAAACGTCGCCTGAACAAACACGAGTTCCGCTACCTGACGAACCTCTCGTTGGAGGCCGAACTCATCCGACGCGAACTGGCGAACGAGACGAGCGTCTGGACCGACTCGCCCGAGGTGATGGCCGAACGCGTCGCCGAAGCGATTACGCTGGACGTTCGGGAAGGACCGGGCGCGGTTCGCGCGCGCGAACTCGCACCGCACACCATCGAGGCGGCGGCACTCTACAGCGTCGTGACCCGTCTCGACGCCGAAGACGTTCCGCTCGACCCCGAACTGGAGTTGAACCTCGTGGACAAGGCACTCTTGTTCGACCGTGGCTACTTGCAGGTCGGCGACCAGCGCCGTGACGTCTCCGCGTTCGAGTTCATCGGCGACACCGAGGGGACACACGGGATTCCCGTGACCTTCACCCGCGACGTCATCGCCGACTTGCTCCACGACCGAGTCGACCGGCACCACCCCGACCTCGACGTGTCGGCCGTGGTCATGCCCGAAGACGTGCTCGACGCGATGGTCGACGAGTTGCCCGACGCGCCGGTGTTCTCACGCGCCGAGTCGTCCGAGTACGAAGGCCGCATCGCGATGGTCAAGTCGTACATCTTCGACCAGCAGGAACGCGACGTCCTCGACGCGGTGTTGGCCGACAAGGGCGTCCAGCGCGAGACGGTCGAAGAGTACGTCGAACACGTCTACGCGTGGGCCTCCGACGGCCAAATCGAGACCGAACGCGGTCCCATCGACCCCGACCCCCTGCTCATGAAACTCTTCGAGACCGAACATCTCGGTCGGTTCTCGAAGAACGAGTACGAGGGGAACGACCCGTCTGAGGCGGTCGAAGCCTTCCGCAACGAGAAGGTCATCACCGCGCTCAACCGCTACGCGTGGGAGAACCGCGACGAGGGATTCACCGTCTCCGACGTGGACCTCACCGAGATACCCGTCATTCGGACGGTTCTCGAGACGCACGCGTGGGAGGACGTGCGC
>NZ_LOPV01000174.1 GCF_001469865.1 Haloferax profundi | reverse complement strand
GCGACAGTGGGACGACCCGCCGGCGAACACCGAGACGGCCCGCGTCAAAGAACGAACCATCGACGAGATGAGACACCGCGGTTACTCCGCCGCGTCTGCCGAACTCACGAGTCGCGTCGTGATGAAGGAGGTGAGCCACACATGGGACTGAGAGACGACCTCGAACGATTCCGCGAAGTCGGCGAACAACGCCGCGAAGACCTCAAGGAGTTCATCTCCTACGGTGACCTCGGCGCGTCCGGCGCGAAAGACATCAAGATACCAATCAAGGTCGTAGACCTCCCGGAGTTCCGCTACGACCGCCTCGACATGGGCGGCGTCGGCCAAGGCAAGGGTGGAACGCCCGACGTCGGGCAACCGCTCGGTCAACCACAACCCGCACCCGGCGAAGGTGACGAGGGCGAACCCGGCGAAGAAGGGGCCGAACACGAGTACTACGAGATGGACCCCGAGCAGTTCGCGGAGGCCCTCGACGAGGAACTCGGCCTCCAACTCGAACCGAAGGGCAAGGAGGTCATCGAGGAAGTCGAAGGCGACTTCACCGACATCACCCGGAGTGGCCCGCACAGCACCCTCGACTTCGAGCGCCTGTTCAAAGAGGGTCTCAAGCGCAAACTGGCGATGGACTTCGACGAAGACTTCGTCCGCGAGGCGATGAAAGTCGCAGACACCACGCCGGACGACGTCTACCGCTGGTGCCGCGAGAACAACATCCTCGTCTCACTGGCGTGGGTCGACGACGAGTGGACGCGCATCCCCGACGACGAACGTGACACGTGGGCCTCCTTCGAGGAGATGGAAGCGAACGTCGAGCGAACGACGACGGTCCAGCGCATCCGCCGCGACGGCCTCAAGGAGATTCCCTTCCGCCGTGAAGACGAACGCTACCGTCACCCCGAGATAATCGAGAAGAAGCGCTCGAACGTCGTCGTGGTCAACATCCGCGACGTGTCGGGGTCGATGCGCGAGACGAAGCGCGAACTCGTCGAGCGCACCTTCACGCCACTGGACTGGTACCTCACGGGCAAGTACGACCACGCCGAGTTCGTCTACATCGCTCACGACGCGGAGGCGTGGGAAGTCGAACGCGACGAGTTCTTCGGCATTCGCTCGGGCGGGGGGACGCGCATCTCCTCGGCCTACGAACTGGCCAAAGAGGTACTCGAAGAGCGCTACCCGTGGCGCGAGTGGAACCGCTACGTCTTCGCCGCCGGCGACTCCGAGAACTCCTCGAACGATACCAAAGAACGCGTCATCCCGATGATGCAGGATATCGACGCGAATCTCCACGCGTACGTCGAGACCCAACCCGGTGGGACCGCCATCAACGCGACCCACGCCGAGGAAGTCGAACGGACCCTCGGCGACGAGGGCAACGTCGTCGTCGCGTACGTCTCCGACCCCGACGACGTCATCGACGCGATATACCGCATCCTCAGCACGGAGGCGACAGTAGAATGAGTTTCAGACGACACCGCAGAGACGCACAGAAAGAGGCCGCCCGCCTCGACGAACCGGTTCGCGAAGCGGGTGCACTCGCCCGGAAACTCGGGTTAGACCCGTACCCGGTGAACTACTGGGTCGTCAACTACGACGAGATGAACCAACTCATCGCCTACGGTGGGTTCCAAGAACGGTACCCACACTGGCGGTGGGGGATGGCCTACGACCGGCAACGAAAGACCGACCAGTTCGGCATGGGCAAGGCGTTCGAAATCGTCAACAACGACGAACCAGCGAACGCCTTCTTACAGGAGTCGAACTCGCTGGCCGACCAGAAAGCCGTCATCACCCACGTCGAGGCCCACTCGGACTTCTTCAACAAGAACCAGTGGTTCGGCCTGTTCTCCGACGAGGGGCAGTTCGACGCCGCCGCGATGCTCGAACGGCACGCACAATCGATAGAGCGCTACGTCCAGAACCCCGACATCAGTCGCGACGAAGTCGAGAAGTTCATCGACGCGATTCTCTGTCTCGAAGACACCATCGACCAACACCGGTCGATTCGCGAGGCGGCCAAAGACGACGACGGCCGTATTCCCGAGGACATCCGCTCACAACTGAAGAGCCTGAACATCTCTGACGACGTGCGCCGTGAGGTGTTCGACGAAGCGTGGATGGACCGAATCGAGGAGGCCGAACGTGAGGCCGCGAAACTCACCGACCCACGGAAAGACGTGCTCGCGTACATCCGCGAACACGGCATGCGCTTCGACGAAGAGACGGGGAAGGCCGAGGAGATGGAACCGTGGCAGAAGGATGTCCTCGACATGCTCCGCGAAGAGGCGTACTACTTCGCCGCCCAGAAGATGACGAAAGTCATGAACGAAGGGTGGGCCGCCTACTGGGAGTCGCTCATGATGGGCGACGAACGGTTCGCCGGCACAGACGAGTTCATCACGTACGCCGACCACCAGTCGCGCGTCCTCGGGTCGCCCGGCCTCAACCCGTACAAGTTGGGCAAGGAACTCTGGGAGTACATCGAGAACACGACGAACCGCGCCGAAGTCGCCGAGAAACTGCTCCGCGTCGAGGGAATCACGTGGCGCAACTTCCACGAAGTCGTCGACTTCGACGAGGTGCAGTCGTTGCTCCGGACCGACCCCGTCGTCGACGGCGTCGACGCCGACTCGCTGGACGAACTCGCCGCACTCGGCCCGGACGACCCGCGAGTGGACCACGAGATGCTCGACAGAGCGCTCTCGGGTGACGAGTCCATCCACGTGGACGCGTACCCGTGGAAAGTGCTCTCGTACGAGGGTCTCGCGGCGCGACACTACTCGCTCGTCAAACCCCAGAACCGTGGATTCCTCCGGCGCATCCGCCGGTCCGAACTCGAACAGTTGTCCCGGTACATGTTCGACGACGAACTGTACGAGACTGTCGAAGACGCCATCGCGGACGTGGACAAGGCCACGGGGTGGGACCGCATGCGCGAGATTCGCGAGAGTCACAACGACGTGACGTTCCTCGACGCGTTCCTCACCGAAGAGTTCGTCCGCGTGAACCACTACTTCGCGTACGAGTTCTCCCAGTCGTCGCGGCAGTTCCGCGTCTCGTCGACGCAGTACGAAGACGTGAAGAAGAAACTGCTGTTCCAGTTCACGAACTTCGGAAAGCCGACTATCGCCGTCTACGACGGCAACTTCGACAACCGCGGTGAACTACTGCTCGGCCACCAGTACAACGGCGTCATCCTCGACGTGAAGCAGGCCCGCGGTGTCATCGAACGGGTCTACCACCTGTGGGGCCGCCCGGTCAACCTGATGACAATCGTCAAAGAGTTCGACGAACACGAAGTAGAAGTCGCCCGTCGCCGCGGGCGTGAACCGACGCCGGTAGAGCGCGCGATTCGCATCCGGTACGATGGAACCGAGTTCACCGTCAGGGACCTGGACCCAGAACTCGAAGCGCGTATCGCGGCGAGCGATATCGACTACGACACGAAGCCCGATGACTGGCTCTGAGCAGGGAGATGGGATTCGCTGACCGCCACGCCGACAGGACGCTCGACGAGGCGGTCATCCACGACGTGCTCCGGAACGAACGACGCCGACTCGTCCTCGAACGACTTCGAGACACTGACGACGAACAGGCCGTCGGTGACCTCGCCGAACACATCGCCGAAGTGGAGTCCGGTGAGTCACCGCCGCCGCGAAACGTTCGCCAGAGCGTCTACATCTCGTTGCACCAGACGCACCTCCCGAAACTCGATACGCTCCACATCGTCACCTACGACTCGTCGGCGAAAGTCGTCTCACTCGGGACGAGCGCCGTCGAACTCGAACCGTACCTCGTCGACGACACCGTCCAGTCGTCCTTCGCGATGCTCACGTTCACTACCTGTCTCGCTGGTCTCGCACTCGTCTTCGCAGGCTGGATGGGGATGCCCGTCATCGACCGTGTCGACCCGCGACTGGTCGCTATCGTGGCGCTCGTTCTCGTCACTCTGGTCACTGGGGCGGAACTCGGCCTCGCGTCACGAGGCCGGATGTAATCCCGGTGAAACGGCCGCTCGACTCAAGGTTCCACCGTCCTAAGCGCCGCTGAGATGCCTGCTTCGACTGCGCTCGTGTGGTTCCGACGCGACCTTCGCCTCCACGACAACGACGCCTTCGCCGCGGCGTGCGAGGCAGACCACGTCGTCCCAGTCTACTGTTTCGACCCACGAGACTACGGCCCCTGCGACTTTGGCGGCACCGACTCCTTCGTGTTCCAGAAGACCGGTGCACACCGTGCCCGCTTCCGCCTCGAATCGGTCGCCGACCTCAGGTCGTCGCTCCGTGACCGCGGGAGCGAACTCGTGGTCCGCGTGGGGCACCCAGAATCTGTGCTCTCCTCGCTCGCAGACGCCGTCGACGCCGACGTCGTCACGATGCATACGTGGCCGACGGCCGAGGAGCGACAGGTCGAAACAGCAGTCACGAAGATGCTCGACGAGGCGGGAGTCGAGTCGCGACAGTTCTGGGGCCACACGCTCACCCACGTCGACGACCTGCCGATGGACCTCGCCGACGTGCCGGACACGTACACGACGTTCCGGAAAGCAGTCGAAGCGGAGTCTGAGATTCGGCCACCGAGTCCGATACCCGAGATACCCTCGTTGCCGGTGGGTGCACCCAACGCGGGTGACATCCCGACCGTCTCTGACCTCGACTCGACACTCGCACCGCCGACACGTGACGACCGAGGCGTCCTTCCGTTCGACGGCGGTGAGACAGCAGCACTCGACCGAGTGGAGTCGTACATCTGGGAGGGGGACCACCTCCGGGCGTACAAAGAGACGCGGAACGGGATGCTCGGGTCAGACTACTCCTCGAAGTTCTCCCCGTGGCTGAACGAGGGGTGTCTCTCGCCTCGGTACGTGCAGGCCGAAGTCGACCGCTACGAAGACCTGCGTGTCGCGAACGACTCGACGTACTGGCTCACGTTCGAACTCCGGTGGCGCGACTTCTTCCAGTTCCAGTTCGCCAAGCACGGGTCGGAGTTCTTCCAGCGTGGCGGCATCAGGCACCGAACCGACATCGACTGGCAGGCCGACGACACACAGTTCGAGCGCTGGGCGTCCGGCCGGACGGGCATCCCCTTCGTCGATGCGAACATGCGGGAGTTGAACACGACGGGGTACGTGTCGAATCGTGGTCGGCAGAACGCCGCGTCGTTCCTCGCGAACAACCTCCGCCTCGACTGGCGACGCGGCGCGGCGTACTTCGAGACACACCTCGTCGACTACGACCCCGCGTCGAACTACGGCAACTGGGCGTACATTGCAGGCGTCGGCAACGACTCGCGGGACCGGTATTTCAACATCGTCAAACAGGCCCGGCAGTACGACGGCGACGCTGCCTACGTGAAACACTGGATTCCGGAACTCGCTGACCTCCCGCCGAAGTACGCCCACGAACCGTGGACGATGACGCCCGCAGAACAGGCCGAGTACGGTGTCGAACTAGGTGTCGACTACCCCGAACCGATGATACACCTCGAGAAATCCTACGAGAAACTCAGGTAGGTCGGCGAACGACCTGAAGCGCGCTCAGGCGACCCACATGTTGTCGCTCGGTTTGTTGAACCACGCGACACCGACCGACAGGAGCGTCAGGAGCACGAAGGCGACGAGCGACAGTCGCGGAATCGTCAGCAGTCCGTCGAGCATCGGGTACTGGATACTCGTACACGGCCCGCCAACGGTACAGGTCGCGCCCGGTGCGATTTGCAGGTATGTGTGGTACCCCGCGAGTGCCGCACCGCCGAGTGAGAGCGGCAACACCGTCTTCCAGACACCGCCTCGGTCTTCGACGGCGGCAACTCCGAGGACGACGACGAGTGGGTACATCAGGATGCGCTGGTACCAACAGAGGTCACAGGGCGCGAGTCCAAGTCCGAGACTGAAGTAGAGACTGCCCGCCGTCGCGCCGAGTGCGACGAGTGTGCCCGCGGCGAGCATCGCTCGTATCGAATCGCTCACGGTCGGCCTCCGTCGGACCTGTCGCGCGCCCCGAGTGCGCGTCGTCGCTTCGCTGGCAGTGCCCCCACCTTCCAGTCTTGTGTCACGTAACGGCTCATTGGCTGTCTGCTGCTCTGGCACACGATACGAGGCAGTCTACCTGAAACCATCGGCTAGGAGGGTGAGGTCTATGAGCGACCCTCGCCCGTCCGGGGGACGACCGGTGGGCGAATCTTCGGGGGTCGACTCACGTACGGAACGGTGTGCACCGAACCAGTGCGTCTTGACTGGTGAGGCAATGGGTTATGAAGCTTGTGCCGGGTGGTACGTTGGAGTTCGACGGACTGCTCTCCGGGCTCGTTCGGAGAGACGTGCTCGGGAGGGGGTTTGAACTCTGTGAGACGTCCGTCTCACATGCTCACGCTCGCTTTGCTCGCGTGAACCTCACTCGCAACGCTCCGCGTTGCTCCCTGATTCAAATCCCCTGTGCCGCATCCACAGCTTCACAGTCCAAGCGACACGCACAGCGGTCGCTTGGAAGGTAGTTCAGCAGAGAAGTGCTCGGTAGGGGATTTGAACCTCACTCGCAAATCGGAGATTTGCTCGCTGGCTCAAACCCCTAGTGTCGCATTCACACTCACAAGAACCGAGAGACACAGCGGTCTCTCGGAGGTTTGTGTTCGAGAGAAGTGCTCGGTAGGGGATTTGAACCCCTGTCCTCGGCTCGAAAGGCCAAGATGATTGGCCGGACTACACCAACCGAGCTTCTGCATTCACGAGTGGTAGTTGGACTATTTTAAGAGTTGCGTTCCGTCGGCGGTGAGTGAGAGGAACCCACTCACGGATAGCGATTACTCGCCCGTGAATTCAGGGTCTCGGTCGCTCGTGAACGCCGCGATACCCTCCATCAGGTCGGAGGTGGTAAACAGGAGGCCGAACGCCTGTGCCTCGACTTCGAGGCCAGACTCGGTGTCTTCCCACCCGTTGTGCATCGCGCGCTTCGTGTAGCGCTGTGCGACTGGCGGTCCCTGTGCGAACTGCTTGGCGTACTCGAACGCCGCCTCTTCGAAGTCGTCGTTGCCGACGACTTCGTTCACGAAGCCGTAGTCGGCCATCGTCTCCGCGTCGTAGCGCTCGGCGGTGAAGATAATCTCTTTCGCACGGCCGGTGCCGACGATGCGCTGGAGGCGGACGGTGCCGCCCCATCCGGGGAGCAAGCCGAGGTTGTGTTCGGGTTGGCCGAACTCGGAGCGCTCGGTTGCGATACGAAGGTCGGCGCACATCGAGAGTTCCATCCCGCCGCCGAGACAGAAGCCGTCGATACCGGCGACGACTGGCTTATCGAGGGCTTCGAGTTTGCCGAAGGTCTGTTGACCCTTGCGCGAGAGTTCGACGCCGCTGACGGGGTCTGCGCCACCTGCGGCGATGCTCGTCACGTCTGCGCCGGCGGAGAACGCGCGGTCACCTGCGCCGGTGAGGAGGACGGCGCGAACGTCGTCGTCGTCCGCGAAGGTGTCCAACGCCTCCGAGAGTTCGTCCATCAGTTCCGTACTGATGGTGTTCATGCGGTGCGGTCGGTCGAGGGTGATGTGGCCGACACCGTCGCGGACTTCGACGAGAATATCGTCGAAGGCGAGTTCCGCCTCGCCGTCTGCTTCGCCACCGTAGAAGCCCTCGCCAGACTTGGCGAGGTCACGGAGGTACTCGACGGCCTCGTAGCGGTCCTCGCCCGTCTCGTCGTGGAGTTTGTCGAGCGTGCCGACGAGCGTGGCGATACCCTCGTTGTCGGCCATCTTGGCGGGGCCGTCGGGGAAGCGCCCGCCGAGTTTGACGGCGCGGTCGATTGCTTCGGCGTGGGCGACGTCGTTCCCGACGAGGCCAGCCACTTCGTTCGCCATGACGCCGAGCAGGCGGTTCTTCACAGACTCCTTGCCTTCGTCGTGGGGAACCTGCGCACCCTCACCGTCTTCGTAGTCGTAGAACCCTTTCCCGGTCTTCTGGCCGAGGTTGCCCTCTTCGACTTTCTCGGAGAGGAGTGGACACGGCTTGTACGCGTCACCGAGCACCTCGTGCATGTATTCGAGGACGTGATAGCCCACGTCGATGCCGACGTAGTCGGCGAGTTCGAAACTCCCCATCGGGAGGCCCATGTCGTACTTCGTCGTGGCGTCGACTTCGGCCATCGTCGCGTCGCCGGAGTGGACGATCCACGCCGCCTCGTTCATCAGTGGGACGAGGATGCGGTTGACGATGAACCCGGGACTGTCCTTGCGGACGCGGACGGGCGTCTTCCCCATCTTCTCTGCGAGGTCCTCGATGAGGACGAGTGTCTCGTCGGCGGTGTGCGCGCCGGAGATGACCTCGACGAGGTCCATGCGCACCGGCGGGTTGAAGAAGTGCATCCCGCAGAAGCGCTCGGGGCGCTCGGTGACTTCCGAGAGTTCGGTGATAGAGAGACTGGACGTATTCGTCGCGAAGACGGTGTGGTCCGGCGCGTATGCTTCGAGGTCCGTGTACACGTCCTTCTTGATGGACATCTTCTCGGGAACGGCCTCGATGACCACGTCGGCGTCGGCGACAGCCTCTTCGAGGTCGACGACCGGTGTGACGCGGTCGAACGCGGCGTCAGCGTCTTCCTGTGAGAGTCGGTCCTTCTCGGCGAGTTTGTTCAGCGACCACTCGATTTGCTCGTAGCCTTTCTGGACGAACTCGTCTTTGATGTCTCGGAGGACGACGGTGTACCCGGCGAGGGCGGCGACTTCCGCGATGCCGTGGCCCATGTTGCCTGCTCCGAGAACAGTGATGGTGTTGATATCGTCTACCTTCATGGACAAACGTTACAGTGTGCATTGGTTTCAACGTTTCCATCACGTGAAATGTAAACTCATTCCTCGTTTAATTGAGATATCTGACGACGCATCGAGTGCAGACCGTCGGGGTCAGTCAACGCTCCGCCAGAGGTAGAGACTGGCGTAACTTCGGTACGGCGTCCACGTCTCGGCGCGTTCGGCCATCTCCCCCCGCGAGAGGGCGTCGGCTTCGACGTCGAAGACGTGTTCCATGCCACGCCGAATCCCCAGGTCCTCGACGGGGAACACGTCCTCGCGTGCGAGCACGAAGATGAGGAACATCTTCGCCGTCCAGACGCCGACGCCGCGAATCTCGGTCAGTGCGTCGATGACCTCGTCGTCGCTCATCACGTGGAGTGCGTCCGCAGACAGGTCGTCCTGAAACGCTTCGGCCACGTTGCGGACGTAGCCCACTTTCTGGCCGGAGAGACCACAGTCCCGAAGCACGTCTTCGTCCGCCGCGAGGACGCCTGCGGGCGTGACCTCGACGCGGTCGAACAGGCGGTCACGAATCGTCGCGGCGGCAGTCGTCGAGAGTTGCTGGTTGACGATAGAGACGACCAGTCGCTCGAATGGGTCGTTCGCTGGGTCGAGTGTCACGGGGCCGTGGTCTTCGACGACACTGCCGAGGTGTGGGTCGGTTCGGAGTGCCCGATAGGCGTCGTCACTCATTCTGTTCGGGGTACGGCGGTCGAAGAGAAAAGTCGTGTGTCGCCCGGTTACTCTTCGAGCATCTCTTCTTCTTCGTCGTCCTCGTCGTCGCGGTCAGCGTTGGCGCGGCGGCGAACGTCCACGCGGTAGTGTTCGAGGATGTCGCGGCCGAGGAGGAGCGGATAGTCCATGTGCGAGCGGTCTTCGACGCTCGCGGTCACCGTGTGCTGGGTACCGCCGATACCGATGACGAGGTCCACGACAGGGCGGGCCTTCCCGCGCTTGAGACTGCCGGACTTCACGCGCGTCATGCTCTTGATTGGGCCGGCACCGATTTCGGCGGCGAGACTCGTGTCGATGCTCGTCCGGGTCGCACCCGTGTCTGATTTGGCGAGCGTCTGCTGGGAGCCCTTGGTCCCGTTGACGACGACTTCCTCGATGTAGCCGATGAGGGGGGCTTCGCCGTCGAAGATGGGGGACTCGGCCGGTGCACAAGACGGCACGGAGTCGTCGAGCGTCGCCGACAGTTCTTCGACGCGCTTTTGGTCGACTTCGCCGCCAGCGCGCTCGATGGCCAGTTTGGCGATGTACGGCGCTGGGCTCTTTCCGGTCGCCTCGTAGAGGCCTTTGAAGCCGGCAGTCGGGTTGGCCTCGAGGACGAACCAGCCGTCGTCGCTCTCGACCAGGTCGACGCCGACGTAGTCCATTCCCATCACTTCGGCGGTGTAGAGCGCTGTCTCGCGGGCTTCTTCGGGCATCTCGTCCGTCGCGTTGAGCACGTCGCCGCCGAGGGCGACGTTCGTCCGCCACTCGCCTTCCGGAGCGTAGCGGTACATCGCGCCCACGATTTCGCCGTCGACGATGTAGACGCGCAGGTCGCGGTGTCGCTGGTCGTCGTGGTCGATGAGTTTCTGGAGGAACGCCTGTCGGTTCCCGACCTTCGGGTTGACGGGTTCTGTCAGGTCGACCTTCCACGTGCCGCCGCCGTGCGTCCCGATTGCGGACTTGTAGACGCCGACTTCACCGAATCGCTCTCGGCCTTTGTTCAGTCGGTCGTTCGAGAGTGCGAGAAGCGCGTCCGGGACCTTGATGTTCCAGTTGGCGAGCGTCGCGGCCGTGGCGAACTTGTGAATCGCCGCGAGGACCGCGTCCGGTTCGTTGAGCATCGGTCGGATGCGGTTGAACGTCGTCGCGAGGCCGAGCAGTTCGGCGGGTTCCTCGGTGTTCGAGAGGAGAAGTCGATTCGCGATAATGTCCACCTCAGGTTCGACTGTCACCTCGCCGTCTTCGATACTGACTGCCGCGTTCTCACGTCGGAGCCAAACCGGTTCGTGGCCGAGGTCCTCAACTGCGTTCAGGATTGCTTTCGTCTCCTTGCTGTTGTGGAGTGAAAGAACCCCAACACGTACTTCGTCGCTGTTGTTGGTGGACATACTCGAACGAACTCAGGCGGGTTTCAAAGGTATGACGGTCGAGACCTGTGTCTAGGGACTAATAGGTCCGGAACGTGTGCAGTTTGGTGCGGCGCGACCGTTTATAAGCCCGGCCGCCCCATCGATGTGCATGGCCGACAACGAGGCCTTCACCTACAACGGAGGGAAGGTCGAGCCGGGTGAGACACAAGACATCCGGTACGGCATCTCGGAGACGTATCTCGGTGACCCGGTCCGCATCCCCGTCACCATCATCAACGGGGAGCAACCGGGCCCGACAGTCTTCCTCTCCGCCGCCGCCCACGGAGACGAATTAAACGGCATCGAAGTCGTCCGCGAGGTGGCCTACGAGTGGGACCTCGCGGACCTCGCGGGAACGCTCGTCTGCATGCCGGTGATGAACGTCCCCGCGTTCCTCGCCCAGCAGCGATACCTCCCTATCTACGACCGCGACCTGAACCGGTCGTTCCCGGGGTCCGAAACGTCCACGGGAGCGAAGCGGATGGCGTACCGCATCTACCAGAACTTCATCGCGCCGTGTGACCTCGGCATCGACTTCCACACGTCCACGCGCGGGCGGACGAACATGCTCCACGTCCGTGCCGACATGTCCGACCCCGCAGTGGCACGCCTCGCCAACGCCTTCGGGTCGCACGTCATCATCGACAGTTCCGGGAGCGACGGCATGCTCCGAACCGAAGCGTCCAACCGCGGTACGCCGGCGATTACCGTCGAGATGGGCGAAGCGCACCGATTCCAGCGCGAACTCATCGACGAGGCACTCGCTGGCGTGGAGAGCGTCTTCGCGGAGTACGGCCTCCGCGAAACCTCGACGGTCAACTGGCCCGGGTGGCGCACCGTCATCTCCGACGAGAACGAGAAGACGTGGCTCCGTGCCGACGCGGGCGGCATCGTCGACATGCACCACGAACGCGGCGCACTCGTCCACAGGGGCGACCGTATCTGCACCATCACCAATCCGTTCAAAGACGACAACGTCACCGTCGTCGCGCCGTTCACCGGACTACTCGTCGGTGTCCTCGAAAACCCCGTCGTGTACCCCGGAAATCCGCTGTGCCACCTCGTCGAACTGAAGGACAACGTTCGGCGCGTCGTGGAGCGTGAACAGTCCGCATCGCCCGAATCGCCCGTGTGAACGAAGCAGGGGGTAAACGAGACAATACGGTGTCCGGCGATTTTTGCGAACCTTGATGATACATCATACACGTAAGTTCTATACCCTCCCCGTCCCGACGCTCACAAGAGCATGAGTCAGTCTTACAATCGGGGCCTCATCGAGGACTTCAGTCGATGGCGGGAGTTCTCGGCCGGCATGTGGGCCTGGATCTTCCACAAGTTCACCGGCTGGGTGCTTGTGGGATACTTATTCACCCACATCGCCGTCTTATCGACGGCCCTCTCGGGCGCGGCGGCGTACACGAACACTATTCAGGCACTGGAGAGCCTTCTCGTCGTACGCATCCTCGAAGTTGGACTGCTCGCCGTGGCGGTGTTCCACATCCTCAATGGGCTGCGACTGTTGTTCGTCGACCTGGGCGTCGGCTTGGAAGCACAGGACCAGAGCTTCTACGCCTCGCTCATCCTCACGGGTGTCATCGTCATCGCGAGCGTTCCGACCTTCCTCTCTGGGGTGAGCATCTAATGGCAGAACGATACACGTCCTTCGAACCGGGCGGACGCCGGTGGCTGTGGCAGCGCCTCACCGCCGCGTTCCTCGTCGTCGTATTGGCGTTCCACTTCTTCCTGCTTCACTTCCTGAACCACGCGGACGAAGTGACGTTCGCCCTCTCGCAGGCACGGATGGAGCAGTTGACGTACTTCTCGCTGATGATTCTGTTCCTCATCACCGCGACGTTCCACGGCGTCAACGGCGTCTACAACGCCCTCGTCAACATGGGCCTGTCGGGCTCCCGGAAGACGGCGGTCAAGGCGATTCTCGGTGTCGCGAGCCTCGTCCTCATCGTGCAGGGCGTCCGCACCGCACTCGCGTGGGCCGGAGGTGTCCCCATCTAACCATGAGTACGCAAGTTCCCGAACAAGTCGAAGACGAATCGTCCGCTGAGTCGGTCTCGCCCGGCAAGCAGAAGCGCGACCAGAAGAAGCGCGAGCGTGCGCAGCGAATCCAAGAGCAGCGCGAGGCCGAAGCGGCCGAGAAGGCGCGCTCCGAGGACGACACGTACCACCTCAAGGTCTTCCGGTACGACCCCGAGGTGCCAGAGAAGCAAGAACCACGCTTCGACGACTTCTACGTCCCGTACAAACAGGGGATGACGGTCCTCGACGCCCTCATGTGGGCGCGCGACCACTACGATTCCTCGCTCACCTTCCGGCACTCCTGCCGGCAGGCAATCTGTGGGTCCGACGCACTGTTCGTCAACGGGTCGCAGCGACTCGGCTGTAAGACGCAGTTGTCGGACCTCGCAGAACCCGTCCGCATCGAACCGCTCCCACACGCCGACGTCGTCAAGGACCTCGTCGTCGACATGGAGCACTTCTACGACCAGATGGAAGCGGTCGAACCGTACTTCCAGACGAACTCGCTCCCCGACGGCGAACTCGACGAACAGCGCCAGACGCGCGAGAACCGCGAGAAGGTCAAGATGTCGACGCGCTGTATCTGGTGTAGTGCCTGTATGTCCTCGTGTAACATCGCGGCCGGCGACAACGAGTACCTCGGCCCGGCGGCTATCAACAAAGCCTACCGCTTCGCGATGGACGAACGCGAAGGTGAGGACATGAAGCAGCGTCGCCTCGAGATTCTCGAACAGGAACACGGTGTCTGGCGCTGCCAGACGCAGTTCTCCTGTACCGAGGTGTGCCCGAAGGACATCCCCCTGACCGAGCACATCCAGGAACTCAAGCGCGAGGCAATCAAGAACAACCTGAAGTTCTGGTGAACTTCTCGGTGAAAGCCTGAAGTCAGAACAACCCTACGACACACTCAAACACACCATGTACGAACACGACGTTATCGTAGTCGGCGCGGGCGGGGCAGGCCTGCGCGCGGCTATCGCGGCACACGAGGAAGGAGCCGACGTGGCCATCGTGTCGAAACTCCACCCGGTCCGAAGTCACACGGGCGCGGCCGAGGGCGGCATCAACGCCGCACTCCGCGAGGCCGACTCGTGGGAGGACCACGCCTACGACACGATGAAGGGCTCGGACTATCTCGCCGACGCACCGGCGGCCGAGACCCTCTGTAAGGACAGTCCGAAAGAGACCATCAAACTCGAACACTGGGGGATGGCGTTCTCCCGTGACGACGACGGACGCGTCAGTCAGCGCCCGTTCGGTGGCCTCTCGTTCCCGCGGACGACCTACGCGGGCGCAGAGACCGGTCACCAGTTGCTCCACACGATGTACGAGCAACTCGTCAAGCGCGGCATCAAAGTCTACGACGAGTGGCACGTGACGCGACTCGCCGTCTCTGACGAGGAACGACCGGAAGACCGGACCTGTCACGGCATCGTCGCCTACGACGTCCAGACCGGCAAAATCGAGGGCTTCCGCGCCCGCAACGGCGTCATCCTCGCCACCGGTGGCCTCGGACAGGTGTACGACCACACGACCAACGCTGTCGCCAACACCGGCGACGGTGTCGCGATGGCCTACCGTGCCGGCGTCCCGATGGAGGACATGGAGTTCATCCAGTTCCACCCGACGACGCTCCCTTCGACGGGTGTCCTCATCACCGAGGGTGTCCGCGGTGAGGGTGGTATCCTCTACAACGAGAACGGGGAACGCTTCATGTTCGAGTACGGGTACGCCAACAACCTCGGCGAACTCGCCTCCCGTGACGTCGTCTCCCGCGCCGAACTGACGGAGGTCAACGAAGGCCGCGGTATCGAAGACGAGTACGTCCACCTCGACATGCGCCACCTCGGCGAAGAGCGCATCATCGACCGCCTCGAGAACATCATCCACCTCTCGGAGGACTTCGAGGGCGTCAACCCACTCGACGCGCCGATGCCGGTCAAACCCGGCCAGCACTACGCGATGGGTGGCGTCGAGACAGACGAGAACGGCGAGACGTGTATCACCGGTCTCTACGCCGCAGGCGAGTGTGCCTGTGCGTCCGTCCACGGCGGCAACCGCCTCGGTGGCAACGCACTCCCCGAACTCATCGTCTTCGGGAAGCGCGCCGGCCACCACGCCGCGGGCAAGGACATGGAGACGGCCAAGATTACGACCGGCAAGGTCGGCGACTACGAGGAAGCCGAACTCGAATCGCCGGTCCAACTGGGCGAAGTCGGTATCGGCGAGGACGTCGTCGCAGACGGAGGGGCTGCTGCTGACGCCGGCGCCTCCGCCTCCGGCGCGGACCTCGTTCAGCGCGCCGTCGAAGACGAGCGTGAGACCATCGACGCACTGCTGGAGAAAGAAGACGGCATCCAGCACGCCGAGATTCGCGAACGCGTCCAGAAGTCGATGACGCGCAACGTGAACGTCTTCCGTGAGGAAGAGGCGCTCAAAGACGCACTCCGCGACATCCGCGAGGCTCGCGAACTCTACCAGGACGTCTACGTGGGCGACAAGTCCCGGACGTTCAACACGGACCTCCTCCAGACGCTGGAGACGCGGAACATCCTCGACATCGCCGAAGGTATCACCCTCGGTGCGCTCGCGCGCAACGAGTTCCGCGGTGCCCACTGGCGCAAGGAGTACCAGGAACGCCGCGACGAAGAGTGGCTCAAGCACACGCTGCTCTCGTGGAACGACGGCGAACCGGAACTCTGGTACAAGCCGGTCATCCTCGAAGGCGAGAACAAGACGTACGAACCGAAGGTCCGGAGCTACTAAGCTCACCTTCGGTCCGTCGACGAACTGCGCGACTACGAACTTCTTTCGGTGCTGCCACCACAGAGCGGATGCGCTGGGCCGACGGAGCGGCAGCCCTGTACGCCACGTGGACGGCGCACGGAGACTGAATCGCCCGTCTGCGGAGGTGTGAGTGACCAACGGCTATTTGTCTGGAGAGGCCCTAGACGCCTCCGGAAGGGTGGCTCAGTGGTAGAGCACACCGGCAGTGACCGTTCGCGGTCGATCCGGTGGATTTCAATGGCTTCGCGTGGTTCGACTCCCGCCCCTTCCGTCGCTTCGCCGTGTGCAGACTGATTCCCGAGTGGCCGCCACGTGACCAGTCACTCGAACCTTCGACGACAGTCGAAGTCGGGACCGTCGAAAGCCGTATTTTCTCGCATGTACGTTCGTGACGAACACAACGATTCGCTCGAATCTGAGTACCTCGTGGCCTCAGTCGCGTCCTCCGATGTTCGA
Organism: Haloferax profundi; assembly: GCF_001469865.1. Classification (GTDB taxonomy): domain Archaea; phylum Halobacteriota; class Halobacteria; order Halobacteriales; family Haloferacaceae; genus Haloferax; species Haloferax profundi. The sequence goes on along the minus strand of NZ_LOPV01000174.1, from coordinate 14,409 downwards.
CGATTGTTGTAAGAGAGTTTTATTATCGTCGAAGCAAAGAGGATGACGACGACTATGCAACAGACGGTTCCGACCATCGAACTCCCTGGCGAGCTCGAATCCCCCTCGGCGAAACTCGTGTATCTGTATCTCACGACACACGACGGGGCGTCCATCACCGAACTACAGGACGGCCTCGAGATGAAGAAGATATCACTCTACAGCATCCTCAGCACGCTCTGTAAGCGCGGACTCGTTCGACAAGAGTCCGAACGATACCACGTCGCTCAGTGACTTCGCGGTGACCGCGCCGGCCGGACGTCCGCGCCGTCACGGACCATGTCCTCACAGTACGGACAGACTCGCGGGTTGTCCATCCCGTCGGGCGCGAAGACCCGAGCGTACGCGGGCGTCACGAACGATTCACAGTTCTGACATTCCGGCATGGTATCTAGTATCCATCATGAATGTCACATAAGTTTTCTCCCTACAAATACGCGAGAAGGCCGCCGATGACGAGGAGCGCGAAGATAAGCAGCGACACCGCGAGCATGAACTGGTCTGTCGCGTTCATACTGGAGTGACGTTCTCCGTCGAAATAAATCGCCCTCACGCCGGGGGGTCGTTCGAGGTGGTCTGATTTTCTCCATCGATAATGGCAGAGGTAGAACTAAATTCGGGGGCTCCGTGGACACCGTATCAGCGCCTAATGGAGTACGTGTACGCGATGACTGGGTTGCTCGCCGGTCTCCTTCTCGGAGCAATCGCAGTCGTGACTGCACTCACGTACACGCCGTACGGGGCTTCGTTGTTCGACACCTCAATCACCGCGGTGACCGGTGTGACGCTCCAACTCGGCAACCTACTCTCTATCTCCGCACTCACCGCGTTCGCGTTCGAAGGACTCGCACTGGTCGGTATCCACTATCCAATCGTCGTTCCGGCGGCGTTCGCCTACACCTTGACGCACGTGACCGTCTACTACTCGTGTATCCGAATCACCGACCTCCAGTCGGAACCGCTCAACCCCGATATTATCATCAAACATAACCCGTTTCGTGCGCTCGTGCTCGGCGTTCCGGGGTCGCTCTTGCTCATCCGCGTTCGCCCGCCGTCGAGGCGGAACTGAAAGTCACACGAGCATCCCCTCTTTTGGTCTGGCCGCTCGAACCACGATGCGATGCGCGTTGCAGCCTTCACCGACATGACCGGCCCCGACGACGTCTCGATACTCGACCGACCGACTCCACAACCGGGGCCGGGAGAGGCCGTCGTCGACGTCGAGGCCGCCTCGATAAATCGTCACGACCTCTGGATTCTGGAGGGTGCAGACACGCGGTACGACGACGACGACCTTCCGTTCGTCAGTGGCCTCGACCTCGCCGGTACCGTCCGTGCCGTCGGTGACGGCGTGACTGGTGTCACCCCCGGTGACCGCGTCGTGCTCTGTCCGAACCAGACCTGCGGGTCCTGCCGATTCTGTTACGAAGGACCCGAGAATCTGTGTGAGTCGTTCTCGCTCTTCCACGGGGGCCTCGCGGAGTCCGCCCTCGTCGACGCGAGTCGTCTCATCACGCTCCCCGACAGTGTCTCGTCGACGCACGCCGCCGCGCTTCCGACAGCGTACATGACCGCGTACCACATGCTTCGCCGGGCGTCCGTCGGGCCAACAGACCTCGTCTTCGTCCCCGGCGCGACGGGCGGCGTCGGCGTCGCCAGCATCCAACTCGCCACTGTCCTCGGTGCAGAGACCATCGGGACGTCGTCGTCGCGTACGAAACTCGACCGGATGGAGCACCTCGGACTCGACCACGCGATTCACTCGACCGACGCCGACGAGATACGCGCCGCGGTCGGTGACATCGGAACGCCCGACGCCGTCTTGAACCACCTCGGTGGCGAGTTCACGCAGGTCGGTCTCGACGTTCTTCGCCGCGGTGGAACGATGGTCGTCTGCGGTGGCACTGCCGGTCGGTACTCCGAGGTAGACATTCCGGGCATGTTCCTCAAGCACAAGCGACTCGTCGGGAGTACGATGGGGACGCAACCGGACCTCGAGACACTCGTGGACCTCGTCGCAGATGGGTCACTGGTCCCCGAAATCGACGAGACGTATCCACTCGAAGAGACTGGCGCCGCCTTCGCGGCCATGCAGAACCGCGATAGCGTCGGGAAACTCGTCGTCACTATCTAGGGGACGCTAACCTCTCCTCGTTCACTGTGCGTGACTACGAGGGGGAGAATCACCACTGTCCGCTCTTCTTTCGCCACAGTGGTCCGCAAAAAGAGCCAGGAGTGGGATTCGAACCCACGAAGTCTCGATTACAAGTCGAGTGCATGAACCGCCCATGCTCTCCTGGCGCGTCTTCCGATTATCGGTCCTCCTTTGAGTGTGTATCGTTTTGTATCGATTTCTCCAGTTCGATTCGGTGTGGACCATATCCGTGGCGGCGATAGAATCGGCGGGCCGCTTCGTTGTCCGCCATCACGTCTAGGGCGACCACGTCGACGCCGGCATCGCGGAGTTCCGTCTCCGCAGCGTCGAGGAGACGGCCACCCAGTCCGTCGCCGCGTCTCTCTGGGACGACGAACAGGTTGCTGATGGTTCCGCGTGTCACGTCCTGTTCGTACGTCCCCACCTCGACTTCGAACATGACGAACCCGAGGATATCGTCGTCTGCCTCGTCGCGTGCCACGAGAACGCCGTCGATAGTGATGTGACGGGCCAACGATTCTCGAATCGTGGGGCGGTTCACCTCGGCACGGAGGTGCGACCCGAACGCCTTCTGGCCGGCGGCCAGTTCGACCCACAGGTCGGCGAGGGGTTCGAGGTCAGACATCACTGCCGGAGTGACCCGCATATGGGCTCTATCGGCCCCGAGACCGCTTTTAAGTGTCGCTCCCTCTCGAATGACAGGTCCAATCGCAATGCCGCAGACAGTCAGACGGGGTATTGACCTGCAATCATATGGGAAAGATTTATGTCCGTTAATCGGCCCCACATACCATGAGGATAGTTATCAATGGGTATCGCCGAAACCTACTCCCGGGGCAGGGAATTCGCTATCGAGCGTCCGTTCGCGCTCGTACTCGGAGTCATCGCAGCAGTACTGCTCGGTGACCTTCTCCTCGGGCTTGCAACTGGGCAGACGCAGTTTGCCGATATCGGCACGCTCGTCTGGGATGGTCTGATGCGGGGGCTCGTAATTGGCCTCGCGGGCATCGGGTTGTCAATGACGTACAGTATTCTGAACTTCGCGAACTTCGCGCACGGGGATTACATCACCGCCGGGGCGTTCTCCGGGTGGGCAACCACGTACCTCATCGCTGGCCTCGGCCGAGCAGACATCGGTGCGCTGCTCCTCGTCGGTGCTGGTGGGTCGGTCTACGGTGGGACCATCGGCATCGGGATGCTCTCGACGCCGCTGGCTGTCGTCGCCGGTATCGTCGTCGCGGGTGCGTTCGCCATCGCGCTGTCGCTCGGTGTCGACCGGTTCATCTTCAAACCGGTGCGGAACGAGGACGGCATCACGCTGCTCATCACGAGTATCGGTGTCGCGTTCGCGCTCCGCTACCTGATGCAGTTCGTCTTCGGGTCGGACGTTCGCGGAACGACCGCGCAACCGCCGTCTATCGGACTGTACCTCATCGACGGGACGGTCTTCATCGACGCACACGACATCACGCTCCTCGTCATCGCCTCCGGTCTGATGATTGGCGTCCACCTGCTTCTGCAGCGGACGAAACTCGGTAAGGCCATGCGCGCGATGGCCGACAACCAGGACCTCGCGCTCATCACGGGGATTCCCACTGAGCGCGTCGTTCGCTCGACGTGGATTATCGGCGGGGGCCTCACGGGCATCGCCGGTTACATGTTCATCCTCTGGAAGGGGACTCTCGGCTTCAACGATGGGTGGCTGTTACTGCTTCTCATCTTCGCCGCGGTCATCCTCGGCGGTATCGGCTCCATCTACGGAGCGATTACCGGCGGTCTCGTCATCGGGCTCACCGCCTCGATGGCCGTCCTGTGGATTCCGTCGGCGTTCGCTCGGGCAGCAGCCTTCGTGGTGATGATCGTCATCCTGCTCGTGAAACCATCTGGTCTCTTCAGTGGGAGGTCCACCGCATGAGCGTCAGAGACGACATCGCCGCCCGTATTCCGGGTGGCGACGCGGGTCTCATCGTCCTGATACTCGCGTCTGCGTACCTGCTGTACATCTTGGCGGGTATCGGACTCGGATACGACCTCCGCGGGCAACTCAACTCCATCGCGACGCTGACGTTCTACATCGGCATCTTCGCGATGCTGTCGCTCGCGCTCAACCTGCACTGGGGGTACACAGGGCTGTTCAACATCGGTATCGTCGGCTTCATGGCCGTCGGTGTGTACGTGATGGCCCTCGTCTCGAAACCGGTGTTCGTCGCCGGTGGCGCCGCACAAGTCGGTGGACTCGGTCTGCCGCTGTGGGTCGGTATCATCGCCGGCATGCTCGCCGCCGCGATACTGGGGCTGGTGGTCGCACTGCCAGCGCTTCGGTTACGGGCGGACTACCTCGCCATCGTGACCATCGCGATGTCAGAAATCGTCCGCTTCAGCTTCCTCTCTGGTAACCTCCAGGAGTTCAACCTGTTCGGAACGAAAGTCGGCTTCGGTGGCGGGTCGGGGCTCATCCTCGACTTCGTTCCGCCGCTCGAAGCGTTGTTCCGTTCTGTGGGCCTCTGGGGAGTCTACCTCGGATTCGTCGAGGCGTTCCAGGCTATCGTGCCACGGAATCCAAAGCCGGTCGTCGACGGCCTCATCTACGGAGCGCTGCTCCTCGGATTCGTCGCCGTGTACTTCTGGCTCCTCAAGCGGACCGGTGAGTCACCGTTCGGCCGGGTTCTCAAGGCGATTCGTGAAGACGAAGACGTCGCGAACGCACTCGGAAAGAACACCGACGGCTTCAAAATCAAGTCGTTCATGCTCGGTTGTGCCCTCATGGGCCTCGCCGGCATCCTCTGGCTCATGCCGCAGGGTGCTGTGACGCCGAACTTCTTCCGCCCGCGCGTGACGTTCTTCGTCTGGATTGCCCTCATCATCGGTGGGGCAGGGTCGAACACCGGGAGCGTTCTCGGCGGTGCCGTGTTCGCTGCGGTCCTCTACCAGGGTCCGCGGTACTTCCAGAACCTCGTGGGAACCGTCTTCCCCAACCTCGACTCGCCGTCCGGGTTCGGACAGGCGATTTCACCGCTCATCTCCCAGTTCGACCCCGTGCCGCTCTTGCTCTACACGGTCGACAGCATCCGGCAACTCCAACTCGTGGTGATGGGTCTCGTCCTCATCTGGCTGATGCACAACCGGCCGGAGGGACTCCTCGGCCACCGCAAGGAGACGGCCTCTGTCATCTCACTCGACCGTCCAAAGTCGATGACCGCCGCAGATGGCGGTACCGATGGAGAGGTACGGACGGATGGTGGTGTCACCGAAGACGACAGCACGGCCGCTGTCGAAGGAGGTGCCTCCGATGAGTGACGCTGCCAACCCGCCGGTCGACGACGTCGCGAACGAAGGCAACGATGACGCACTCGGTGCGTTCGCTTCCGGTGTCGAGACGACAGAGCAGTTCCCCCTGCAGGTCGAAGGACTCCGCAAGTCGTTCGGCGGCATCACTGCCGTCGACGGCGCGTCCTTCGAAGTCGAAGCGGGAACGCTCACGGGTCTCATCGGCCCGAACGGGGCCGGGAAGTCCACGACGTTCAACCTCATCACGGGGATGCTCAAACCCGACTCGGGGACTGTGACGTTCAACGGCGAGGACATCACGGGTCTCGAACCCCACGAAATCGCGAACCGTGGCATGGTTCGGACGTTCCAAATCGCTCGGGAACTGAGCGATATGACCGTCCTCGAGAACATGATGCTCGCGCCGAAACAACAGCGGGGTGAGAAACTGTGGCGGTCGGTCGCACCGGTCGTCCGTGACGACGTTCGCGAGCAAGAAGAAGAACTCCTCGAACGTGTCTGGGAAGTCCTCGACTTCTTCGACATCGACCACATCGCACACGAGTACGCGGGCAACCTCTCCGGTGGCCAGCGGAAACTCCTGGAGATGGCACGGGCACTCCTCACGGACCCCGATATGCTGCTCCTCGACGAACCGTTCGCCGGGGTCAACCCGACGCTCGAAAAGAAACTCCTCACCCACATCCACGAACTCCGCGAACAGGGCTACACGTTCCTGCTCGTCGAACACGACATGGACCTCATCATGAACAACTGTGAACACGTCATCGTCCTCCACCAAGGGAAGGTTCTCACGGAGGGGACGCCCGACGACATTCGGAGCAACGAAGACGTCATCGAGGCCTACCTCGGAGGGAACGTATGAGCGTCGACGCGAACACCGACGCGACCAGCGGTGCAGGAGTGGAGGACCGAAACGACGTCCTCCTGCGCGTCCGCAACCTCGATGCAGGGTACGGCGACCTGCAGATTCTCACCGACGTCGACATGGACGTGTTCGACGGCGAATACGTCACTATCGTCGGCCCGAACGGGGCCGGCAAGTCGACGACCATGAAGTCCGTCTTCGGACTGACCGCCCACATGGGCGGGTCGGTCCAGTTCCAAGACGAGGACATCACCGGCCGACGACCCGAAGAGATCATCCACGTCGGCATCGGGTACGTCCCACAGAACGACAACGTCTTTCCGACGCTGACGGTCGAAGAGAACCTCGAGATGGGCGCGTACATCCTCGACGAGGTGCCGCAGGACGCGATTCGAGCGGTCTACGACCGTTTCCCCATCCTCGAAGAGCGGAAACACCAGAAGGCGGGGACCATGTCCGGCGGGCAACAGCAGATGCTCGCGATGGGTCGCGCACTCATGCTCGACCCCGACCTGCTCCTCCTCGACGAACCCTCTGCGGGTCTCGCACCCGACCTCGTCGACGAGATGTTCGACAAAATCGACGAAATCAACGAGGCCGGCACGGCCATCCTGATGGTCGAACAGAACGCGAAGGAAGCGCTCCGACGCTGTGACCGCGGGTACGTCCTCGCGAACGGACAGAACCGCTACATGGACCGCGGGTCTGCGCTCCTCGAAGACGAACAGGTCCGACAGGACTTCCTCGGCGGGTAATCTTCGGCAATTCCTTTTTCGGCAGTTGGACGACGCAGAGAGTCGTCACTCAGCTACAGAAGTACTGGACCGTCTCGATAGATGGGACGCCCTCTTCGACGTGTATCGTCGCCTCGCTGTGCCAACATTCACAGGCGACGTAGGCGGCGGTATCTCTCCCAGCGTCTGTCTCGACAGTGACCTCGTATTCGTCACCGAGTGGCAGAGTTGCCGTCAATCGGTCAGTTCCCGGTGCGACGGTCTGCCTCGTCTCTGCGACCACCTCGTCGCGGTTCGCAATCGTCGTCACCACCTCGGACGCCGTCTCGTCCTCGTTTTCGACGGGAAAGACGACTTCCTGTGGCCATCCACCGCCGACGCCGAGTGTCCCGTCTTCGGCGACGAGTACCGCCAACGTTGGCCACCCCCACGACTCGGGAACGCGCCACTCGTCGATAGTCTGTCGCCCGTCTGCCGTCTCGACGACCACGTCGTAGGTTCCATGTGAGTCCACGATGGGGTCGGTCGTGGTTTGCCGTCCACTCCCGAGTTCGAGTGTCCGGTCGAAAAAATGGTCTCCGTCGTGTTCGAGTGCGACGCTGAGCGTCACGTCCTCGTCGCTCTCGTTACGCACGTCGAGTCCCGGCGGGACGAAGATGTCTTCCGCGCCGGCGATGGTGTACGGAAAGTCCGCACCGAGAGGGTCACCGGACGTCACCTCGACAACTGAAACCGTCTCGTCGACCGTGACGACGAACGTGAGAAGTTGGGCGTTCGGCGAGAGTTTCCAATCGGACTCGAATCGGTCGCCAGAGTCGAGTTCAGCGACGACATGGTACGTCTCACCGGGTGTGAGTTCGCCGTCCATCCCCCGCTTGCCGACTCCATGCGTTTTCACCGTCTGCGTGACAACCGGGTCACCGTCACGGGTGATGTGAACCGATAGGAACCGCTCTCGATAGATGCGGTTTTCGACAGTGAACCGAACGACCGGTTCTCCCGGTGTCTCCACGCCATCGTCAGGGGATGTCTCTGTCGTCTCGTCGGACACGACTGCGTCCCCTGGGGTCGTCGTTGTCGCCCCGAGACAGCCGCCGGTGCCGACCAGAACCGAACCAGAGACAATCCCGAGGAGGCGGCGGCGATTCATCGTCTACACATCTCGACGAGCGGTGAAATATCTACTGTCCGCCACGGTCTGGAACCGAACGAGAGCGCTATCGCTCTCACCACTTTGCGTCGACAAAAAGTCGGGTCTGTGGGTGCGGCTTAGTTCTCCGGACCGGAGAGCGCCGACTCGATGACCGAGGAGTACGAGGATTCGCCGATGTTGAAGGCGACCTGGTTGTACACTTCGCCGTCGAACTGGTCTGCGAAGACGTTCGAGAAGCGCTCGGAGAGTTGCTGGCCGTAGTCGTTGTTGACGAACAGCGTCGAGACGGAGCTGACTTCGAGGCGCTCGGCCATGACCTGTGCCATGACGCGGCCCTGCAGGAAGTCAGACGGCGCAGTCCGGAAGATGAAGTCGTCGTCTTCGAGGTTCGACACCGACAGTGCCGTCGAGGACGGCGAACAGCCGACGATTTCGTTCGGGATGAACGCCTGTTGTGAGACAGGGACGTTCACACCGGACGACGCGGACCCACACACAGACGGCACGCCTGCGGAGACGAGCGACTGTGCAGCGGAGACACCAGCGTCCGGGGACGTCTGCGTGTCTTCGATTTCGGCGTTGACCGAGAGGCCTGCCGGGTTGGCGTCGTTGACCTGCATCACCGGAATCTGGGCAGCCTGAATCATCGGCTGACCGACTGCGGCGAGGTCACCGGTCTCCGGCAGCAGGATACCGACGGTCATCTCGCGGTCGGAGCCACCGGGACCGCTGTCCGCGGCCGGACCGTTCCCGTCTGGGTTGTCGCCTTCGAACGACTGCGTTTCGACGTCAGTCGTCCCATTGTTGGCGGCGTCGAACTCCCAGATGGAGTACGCTGCTTCTGCTGGGTCACCCTGCTCGTTGAAGTTGACCGACGAGGACGCGCCCTCGTAGCTGACGTCTTCGCCGTTTGCCGCCGCCTCGACACCCTCGACGAGGTTGTCTGGGCCGACAGTCATGCCGCCGGGGTTGGCGACGCGGCGCATCTGTTCTTTGATTGCCGGACCGGAGTTCTCACCGGCCGCGGCGTTCGCGAGGAGCTGAACTGCGACGGAGTCGTAACACTGGGAGGTGAAGACACCGGGGGCCGCACCGTACTCGTCTTGGAACAGTTGGTTGAACGTCTCCTGGTTCGGACCGCCTGCCGCCGGTGCCGTCCCGGTTACGTTCGCCATGTCGTTACCGACCTGTCCGGGCATCGACCCGGAGCGAAGTCCGTCAGGAACGAGGATTTCTTCGCTCCCGTCGGATGCGCTGTAGTAGTCACGGAACAGCTGGATACCACTTTCCGGGTAACCGATGACGACGAGCCCTTCGGGGCCGCCGCCACCGCCGCCGCCGCCTCCGATACATCCAGATAGTCCAGTCAATCCTGCCGCGCCCGCGGCTCCCACTCCCTTGAGGAAGTCGCGGCGTACGATATCACGTACCATGTGTGAGGCAATGGCAACTCCCCCTTATAAAATTTACTCCCTACGTTTCAAAGTCTCTGGAAATTGCGGGCGACGGCGGTACGAGACTACGCTGATTGTCATCGTCAATCAACGTGTATTAAATAAGACGAGTGAGAACGCCGTGAATCGCTGCGTTCAAACCGATTGCCGGGTGTCTTCTGGTAGATGACCATCCCGTCGTTCGTCATCGGCATCGCCGGGGGCAGTGGTGCCGGGAAGACCACCGTGGCCCGACTCATCACCGAGAACGTCGGTGAGTCGGTGACGCGGATTCCGATTGACAACTACTACAAAGACCAGAGCCACCTCGAGATGGCCGAACGCGAGCAGATGAACTACGACCACCCCTCCGCGTTCGAGTGGGAGTTGCTGCGCGACCAACTCGCCGAACTGCTCGAGGGCAGGGCCGTCGAGATGCCGCAGTACGACTTCGAGGTTCACAACCGCAAACCCGAGCGAGTGACCGTCGAACCGACCGACGTCATCATCCTCGAAGGGATTCTCGCGCTCTACGACGAGAACGTCAACGAGATGCTCGACTTGCGCCTCTACGTCGAGACGGACGCCGACGTTCGAATCCTCCGCCGGATTCAACGCGACGCCATCGACCGGGGGCGCGACCTTCAGGGCGTCATGGACCAGTACCTCTCGACGGTCAAACCGATGCACGAGCAGTTCATCGAACCGACGAAGAAGCACGCAGACCTCATCATCCCGGAAGGCGCGAACAGTGTCGCCGTGACGCTCCTCGAAGAGAAGGTCCAAGCCGAAGTCGAAGGCGACGAGACGCGGACGTGGGAACGCGAGGCTATCGAACGAGAGGTCAAAGAACGAACCGCGTTCGACGGGCCGACCAGCTAATCGGCCGGAGAGAACCGAGAAATCGTCGGTCGGTCGTTACGCTTTCTTGCCCTGGACGAACTTGTCTGCGCCTTCGTAGAACCAGAAGCCGTTTTCCCGCATCGCTTTCCCGACAGCCTTGTGCAGTTCGACGAAGTCGCCGAACTCCTCGCCTTCGACGTGTTCGAAGATGTCTGCGAGCGAGACGACACGCTCGTAGTCGAGCCGAATCGGTTCGTCGCCGAACTCGTCGACGAACTCCGCTTTGTTCAGCGGGAAGTCCTCGTCTTCGTCGATTTTCTTGGCGATGACTGCCTGGCCGTACTTCCGGCCTCCTTCGCTCCCTTCTTCGCCGTCCGGGTCGTGTGGCCAATCCATACCCGAGTGTTGGGAGGCCGATTCAAAGCCGTTACGCATTTGTTGATATCTGTCATGGGAAATTCGGTGTCGACGCTCGGCAGTGCCGTCGCTCCCACCCCGAGAGAATGGTATTCAGTTTACATTTTGTTCGGGGACCTCCCTCTAGGTATGGCCACGTTAGGAACCTCACGCTCGGCGGCGACGATGCGTTTCGAGGGTGGGCTGAGGCCCCTCGTCGCATTCTTCGTCGCTGCCACCGTGTTCACCACTGTCGTCGTACTACTCGCAGACCGACTCTTCGGTGACGGGGTGCTCTCTCCGTGGGTGCGTATCGCCTACTTCGTGGTCGGAACCACCCCCGTCGCTCTGTTGGCGTGGCTTGCCCTCCGCGTCGAGGGGCTTCGTGCCTCGGACGTCGGCCTCTCGAAGCGAAACGTGCTCCCCGGATTGGTCGTCGTCACCGCCACCTGGACCGTCGCGAACCTCCTCGGGTTCGTCGTCGCGACGCTCGGCGGTGACACCGTCAGTGTCGGCCTTCCACCGGGAATGGCACTCGTGACGTGGCTCGCGTTCGCCGTCTCGCAGTTCGCCCTCCTCGGCCTCGTCGAGGAGTTCGCCTACCGTGGGTACGTCCAGAACAAACTGATATCACTCTTCGGCGGTGGGTCGAACCGGGCGCGAAAAGTCGCCGGCATCCTCGTCGCGACGCTTCTGTTCGCCTCGATTCACATCCCGCAACGACTCGTCATCAGAGGGATAGCTACCACCGACCTTCTCCCAGCGCTCGTCGGCCTCTTCGTGTACGCACTCTTGTTCGCCGTGATATACGAACTGACTCGAAATATCGTTCTCACCGGTGTCCTCCACGGGACGTTCAACTTCCAGCCAATCCTCGTGTTCCGTGAGGGCGGTGCCGCCGTCTCCGAAGTGATGCTCGCCGTCCTCCCCCTCATCGTCGTCGCGGTGTGGGCGTACCGCCGGTGGGCCAAGGGTGCCCGCAGAGACGACTTCGGCGTGCAATCTGGACCGTCAGTGGTGGCCACAGATGGGGGGCCGTGAGACGAACGTTCGGAGCGATTTGGCGGTGGGACTGGGATTGTGAACCTCACTCACAACGCTTCGCGTTGCTCGCTGGCTCAAATCCCAGTCTGTCCCCGATACAGACGCTCACGGAGGCGAGCACACGCTACGCGGTGCTCGCCGGGTTGTTCGCGTCAGAATGCGGTGGGACTGGGATTTGAACCCAGGATTCCGTGAGGAAACCTGCTTTCAAGGCAGGCGCGTTAGGCCGCTCCGCCATCCCACCTTCGACCGACACTTTCGATTCAGGTACCTAAGACCTGTCGCTCTCGATTAGTCGCGGACGAGTTCGAGAACCCCGTCGGTCGATTCGACGCGCAGGCCCTCTTCGAAGACGAACGTCGTCGTGTGTTCGGGGACGACACGCTCTGCTTCGACCCGCGAGCGAAGAATCGGGACGAGCGTCGCGAGGTCGGCACCCGTCTCGACCACGGGAAGCATCGGGATGTAGTCCAGCCCCAACTCCTCGTCGTCGGCGCGTTCCGACAGCGTCTCGACCGCTGGAGCGTCGTACACGTCGGTGAAGTCGAGTGGTTCGCGGAAGCCAGCGAAGTAGACTCGTCCTTCGGTCGACGGACCGAGGACGACAGGCGTACTGCGGAGTTTCATCGCCGCACTGTCGATGTGTGTCCGGCCGAGTTGTGGGACGTTCGGGCGAACGACTGCTACCGAGTGGACTTCTTCCTCTTCGAGGAGGTGCGTGGCGGTGTTTCCGGCGCGGGCAGCGAACGACGACCCGACTTGTGGTTCGAAGCGCACGTCGTCAGTTCCTCCGAGTGCGTCGGCGACGACGCTGCGAATCTCGGCCTCGGACGAGTGGTCGCCGACGAACTCGTCGGGGATGCCGTCGTCAGTCCGGTAGTTGACGAGCAGGTCACCACCCGAGCGCTGGACGGCGATGCAGATGTCTTTCAGCATCGCGGCGTAGAGGTCCGCGGCGTCGTCTTCCGTGAGTGGACTCGTCGCTGCGAGGTCTGGAAGAACCAATCCGGGCCGTGGCGGTTCGGCGAGGACGGCGATGACGGTCATACTCTCTCCTCACGCCGGCGAACCCTTGAACCCGCCGCTTGTCGTCGCCCGCGTCAGCGACTTCGGCGGCCTTTCGTCTGGCGGTAATCCCGTGCGAAGACCGACTCGCGGACGTGCTCGACGAACGCCTCGGTGTCCGCGTCGGTCTGCTCGGCCGGGTCCATCATCGGCACGAGTTCGAACCCGCGCCCGCGGATGGTCGTCGCGTGCTCTACCTCGATGTCGAAACTGTCCACCGAGCGCGTCGTGTAGTCGAACGCGAGGGCTTCCAGCGCGGCCTGTCCCACGGGGACGATGATGTGCGGGTTTATCATCCGAATCTCGGCGTTCAAGAACGGCTCACACGTCGAGATTTCGTTCTCCGTCGGCCCGCGCTCGGGATGGCGACAGCGCGTCAGGTACGTGAGAAACACGTTCTGTACGTCTGGTTCCTCGTCGTCGGGGTCGGACCGCGAGAAGCCGAGTTCACCGAGAATTCGCTGGACTCGTTCGCCTGCCTCGTCGCCGGTGAACGGGACGCCCGTGCGCTCTGCGTCGGCGCTCGGTGCCTCGCCGACGAAGAGGAACTCTGCGCCCACGTCGCCGTACCCGTGGACGACCTGCTCGCGGGCCGCACAGAGGGCCTCGCAGTTGGTGCAGTCGGCGTCCATCGAGAACGGGTTCCGGAACTGGCGTTGGTGTGCGTCCACACACTCCCTTTCGACTCTGGAACCAAAATCGACGCGGTCTGTGCAGTCGGCCCACCACGCGTCGACTCACTTCGCTCAGTCGAACGCTGCCGAGCACAGCTCGGCATGCTCGATTTCACTTCGTTCAATCGAACGCCGACAGCGACGCATCCCGCCCCGGCGAGAGATATCGGCGAATACGCCCCCGGTCCCACCCGAGTGGTGAGACGACGCTCTCGGCCGCCCGAATCAAGAGACGGTCGTAGTAGTCGACGTCGACGTCGTCCGCGCGGGGACGCTCGAAGTCGAGTCGAACTCTGTCGGTGCCACGCCCGTCCTCGTCGGCGACGACGTACCGGACAGATTGTCCCGGTTCGCGCGGCACACCCAGTTCGTCGGAGCGCTTCCCGGCGGCAGCGACGAGCGTATTTCGGTCGTAGTCCGCGGGTGCCCGCGAGAGGCGACTCGTCACGAGCAACTCCTCGGTTGGAACGTCACTCCGTCGGAGACGGGCGCGGTGGCCGACGAGTCGGTCACAGACGGCCGCCGGGTCGCGGTGTCTGTCGAGCGTCGAAATCAGGTCACGCTGAGCGTCGGCGACGAACGTCGGCGTGCTTCGCTGGCGAATCTCGATGCCCTTGTAGACGTAGTCGCCGTCTCGCGTCCGGCCGAAGTAGCGTGTGAGCGCGCCACGGTCCATCTGGCGCGTCGGGACGAAACACACCCAGTCGTACGTCGCTT
>NZ_LOPV01000173.1 GCF_001469865.1 Haloferax profundi | reverse complement strand
GACTTCGAGCGGGATACCACAGTCGTCGGTCACCGTCGCCGCGAGGTCCGCAGGCGGTTTCGGGTCCTCGCAAGCCTGCGCGAGCCACAGACTGTCGACGATCCCGTGGACGACACGCCACCCGCCGTCTTCGGCCGCTTCTTTAGCCCGCAAGAGCAGGTCGCGGGCGACGGCGTTGATTGCCTCGTGGCACTCGATGCGGCCGAACTTCGCGTTCCGGTAGCCCTGGTAGCCGAAACACGAGACGAGGACCCACTTGATGGCACCCGATTTCGCCCGCGCCGAGGCAGCGGCAGACTCGTCGCCCGCGCTCTCGGCCTCGCGGACCTCGCGTTTGAGTCGTCGTCTGTCGCCGAGCAGCGGTTCGAGCACGTCGGGGAGGAATCCGCGACGGTCGCAGATGGTGTAGTCGAGTTCCGGGATGTCGGCACGTCCGGCGTGACAGTCGCACCCGAGCGTATCCGGCGAGATGTTCCACTCGCAGATGATGCGCGGGTACAACGAGGCGAAGTCGAGTTCGACCACGTCCTCGTGGAGACCGACTATCGGGTCGAAGGTGAACCCACCGCGGTCGGCGGCGTGGAGTGTCTCGACGGATTTGAACGTCTCCGGTCGGCGCTTGTTCCACGGGACGAGTACGTCGCGAGCCATCGCTTCGCGCACCTGCATCGCCGTCAGGACGTTTCCGATGCTCGCCCACGACGCCTCTTGCAGTGGTTTCCACGAGCGTTCCACGAGGTAGCACAGACCGTCGAGGCGCGACTCCGCCCACAGGAAACTGTTCCCGGTGTCGACGATAGCCCGCCCCGGGACGGCGTATCTCGCCGGCGAGTGCCGGACCGTCCCGTAACTCACGACGGTGTTCTGCCCGGCGAGTCGTTCGAGACCACGATTTGGGTCGCGACTGAGTGGACAGTCGAGTTCGAACTGTGCGGCGCGGTCACGAAGGAGTGGCAAGAGTCGTGCCGAGTTCACGACGAGCACGTCCGGGTCCTGTTCGACGAGTGTCTCGCCGACCGCTTCTACGACGTCGCGTTCGTCGCCACCGACCCGTTCGCCGGCGATAGAGAGCGTCGCAAGGTCGCTGTCGGCGAGCGACTTCTGCGGTACCGAGAGCCGAAGTGTCCGGGGACGACGAGATGGGACCGGGGCAGTCTCGGTCTGCACGCAGTACCGAAACCCCGGCGAGAGGTCCACGTTGTAGAAGCGGACGGCACCGGGTGAGACCCGGCCGAGCAAGTCGTCACGGAGGCGACGAGCGAGTCGGCGGACACCTCGCGGGGGGACGAGAGCGACGCGGAGCACCTCGGTTCGCTCGCGCGAGTCGAGGCGGGGGTACAGTCGCTCGTAGCCGACCGATGCGACGGCGGGGTCGGCGCGGAGACGCCGACAGAGGTCGGCGAGGACCGATTCCGGCCCGGAGACGTACAGCTCCGGGGTGTAGTCGGTCACGCGGCGCGAGTCGGCACCGTCGTCGGTGAGGTGCCACTCGACGACGTCGTCGCCGTCGAAATCGACCGCGAACACGGTTACTCGCCCGTGTCGTCGCTGGCGTCTGTGACGGTCTCTGGGCTGGTATCCGTCTCTGTCCCCACGTGCTCACGGAGGCGTCGCAGTTCGCGCTCCTGCGAGAGGAGCATCGAGAGGACGACTGCACGATGCGGGTCGGCGGGGTTCGCGTGGCCCGCGGCGGCGGCGTGCTCGTGCGCGCGTTCGAACAACCGGTCGAAGTCGGCTTTCGCATCCGCACGGAGCGCACGGCGGTACGGTGACCACGACTCGCGGTAGCGTCGAAGCGCGTCCCGATAGGTGGGATTCGTCCGGCCCATCACCACCCCTCCGCTGCGACTGCGTCGAGCGTCGGAACGGTGGTCGGACCGACGTGTGAGAGGTCTTCTTCCGGCGCGACACCGAGCAGTTCGACCCAGTACGGAATCGTCGTCTGCCAGTAGCCCCGGTGGTGATACACCAGCGTCTGCACGTCCTCGCCGGTGAACGCTACACCCTCACGGGTGTCGCGACACTCGACGGTCCGGTCCGCAGTCTCGACGAGTGCGTCGGTAAACTGGTCGTCGGTGCCCTCGCGTGCCGTCACGAGTACCGGAATGGACAGTGATTCGGCGAGTGCGTCGAGGATGGTCGTCGCCGAGTCGAACAACGTCCGCGCCTCGCCGTCGGGCACGTCCGGGTCGCGGTAAAGCGCCGGTAATTGGGGGACGACGACGAGCGCCGTTCGCGACGAGACGCGCCCCGGAAGCGACGAGACGAGTTCGTGGTGCTGGTAGGCGGTAAAGGCGCGGGCGATTCGGAGACCACGGAGCGTCCGTCTGGACTGTGCGTGTTCGTAGAGCGCGTGCGTGACGGCGTCGTTCCGCGAGTCGACCCAGTAGGCGCTTCCGCTCCGCCGGGTGAGTTCGGCGGTCACCAGTCGGTGGAGCGCGTGGCGGCCCTCTCGGGGACGCCTGAGGAGTGTCACCCCCGGTTCGAGTCGCGGACACGCCGACGGCGTGTCAGTTCCCATCTCGGTTCGTACGTCGTCGTGTGACGTGTAAAGTGCGAGCCATGGATGCAGAGTGAAAGTGAAATTGTCAGCTTGCGGCGGCTCAGAACCCAAGTGGTGTGTTGACGTGCGAAGAGAGTGTCTAGCGCGAGTGAAAGTGAACGCGGAAGGAGTGTCCGAAGGAGAGAGACGCGACTTACCGGTCGAGGCCGCCTTGGGCCTTGATGTCCATGATGTGGCGGACGTTGAGGTAAATCTCCTCGGGCGAGGTGTCGCCGTCGGGGTCGTAGAGGTCGCTCACGCGGTAGAGGATGGCCGACACCTGCCGACTCTCCGACGAGTCGCCGTACACGTCGTCGGCGATTTCGCGGAGGAACGCCATCTTCTCTGGGTCCGCGGGGAACTCGGCGTCCGAGTCGGGGGCCATCTCCCAATCTACCTCGTTTGGGTCTTCACCCTCGTCTGGGGCCTGTTCGGTGGCCGGCTGTCCGCCGTCGCTCATTGCTCGCTGACCCTCCGGCGCTGGATGATGCCGGTCATGTCTGCGACGTTCTCGGTCATCACGCGGAAGGCGTCGGCCGTCTCGCTGTCGTCTTCGAGGACGATGGGTTTCCCGCCGTCGCCGCCTTCGCGCACCGCCGGGTCGAGTGGGAGTGCGCCGAGGAACGGCAGGTCGTTCGACGCGGCGAACTCGCGCCCGCCACCCGCGCCGAAGATATCGTGGCTGTTGCCACAGTCCGGACACCGGAACGTGCTCATGTTCTCGACGATGCCGAGGACGTTCGTGTCGTGCTTGCCGAACATGCGAAGTCCCTTGTTGGCGTCGTCGAGGGCGACGTTCTGCGGCGTCGTGACGATGACCGCGCCGGTGAGCGGGAGCGTCTGGAGGATGGTCAGTTGCGTGTCGCCTGTGCCCGGCGGCAGGTCGAGAACGAGGTAGTCGAGACTGCCCCACTGCACGTCGTCGACGAGTTGGGTGAGCAGTTGGTGGACCATCGGGCCGCGCCAGATGACCGGGTCGTCTTCGCCGACGAGGAACGCCATCGACATGAGTTTCATCCCGTACTTCTCGGGCGGGATGATGGTCTGGTCCTGCGTCGCCTGCGGTGCCTCTTCGGCGGCGACCATCCGCGGGACGTTCGGCCCGTAGATGTCGGCGTCGAACAGGCCGACGCGCGCGCCGAGTTTCGACAGGCCGGCGGCGAGGTTGACCGCGACGGTGGACTTGCCGACGCCACCTTTCCCGGAGGCGACGGCGATGATGTTCTTGACGCCCGGGAGGACTTCTTCCTCGTCGGGCGCGCGGTCACTCGGAATCTTGGCCGTGAGGTCCGCTTCGAGGCCCTCGTCGGCGAGAATCTCTCGAATCTGGCGACCGATGTCGGACTCCGTCGGGGAGTACGGTGCCCCGAGTGCGAGCGAGATGCGGGCGGTGTCGCCGTCGACGTCGATGGCGTTCACCAGTCCGAGCGAGACGATATCGTCTCCGAGGTCGGGGTCCTCGACCGCACGCAAGAGGTCGCGTACGTCGGATTCGTTCATGTCGGTTCATCCGGCGGTGTGGCCGATAAGGGTTTTGTAAGGTGTGGTCGCACAATCTCGGACACCTTCCACGCGGTGGACGCGAACGTTTTCGAATTTTGGTAAGTGGTAACCAATACCGATTACGTCGTGGTCACAATCGACAGCGAATTTATCAACGTACACTGCCAGAGTTCGACACATGGTGCTGGTCGACGACTTCGGGCGCGAGGTAACCGGAGTCCGTATCTCTCTGACAGACCGATGTAACTTCGACTGCGTCTACTGCCACAACGAGGGGTTGGGCGATACGCGCGGGCCGATGGACGCCTCCGACGAGGAGATGAGTGCCGACGACGTGATTCGATTCCTCGACGTCGTCGAGGAGTACGGCGTCCGCAAGGTGAAGTTCACCGGCGGCGAACCGATGCTCCGCGCAGACCTCGAAGAGATTATCCGCCGGACGCCGGACTCGATGGAGACGTCTTTGACGACCAACGGGACGTTCCTCGGTGACCGCGCCGACGACCTCGTCGCGGCGGGTCTCGACCGCGTGAACGTCTCGCAGGACGCTCTCGACCCCGAGGCGTTCGCCCAAATCACCAAATCCGGCGCGTACGACAAGGTGATGGAGGGCGTCAAAGCCGCCGTCGAGGCCGGGCTTACCCCCGTCAAACTCAACATGGTCGTGTTCACGAAGACGGCCGGGTACGTCGAAGAGATGGTCGAGTACGTCGCCGAGAACGAAGGCCTCCAACTCCAACTCATCCAGTACATGCCCGAACTCACCGGCCGCCCGGACTGGAACATCGACATCGAGCGTGTCCATCGGTGGTTGACCGACCTCGCCGACGAAGTCGAGGTACGCGACATGCACCACCGCCGCCGCTACTACGTCGGCAAAGGGATGGTCGAAATCGTCGACCCCGTCGAGAACCCCGAATTCTGTGCGAACTGCCATCGCGTGCGCGTGACGCACAGAGGCTACCTCAAAGGCTGTCTGAACCGCAACGACGACCTGCGCCCGATGGGCGAGATGACGCGCGACGAGATACGCGAGACGTTCGAAGCAGTCGTCGAGAACCGCGTACCCTACTACGGCGAGTACCTCGTCCGCGACGGCGACGGCGACTGGGTCATCAACGAAGAGTACATCGGCGTCTGAGCGGCGGGCGGACTTTTCTCGGCGGCCGACGTATCAGCACTCATGACACCGACTGTCGAGCGACTGGTCCTCGCCACCGACGGGAGCGACAACGCCGTGCGCGCGGCGGACCACGCACTCTACCTCGCCGACACCTTCGACGCCGGACTGCACGTCGTCTCCGCCGCGGGTGCGCCCGACGGGACACTCTCTAGAGTCGCTGACTCGGTCCGCGCGAGAACGGCCGTCGAAGCCGAAGAGGCCGTGGCAGCAGTCACGCGGAAAGCCCTCGTGACCGACGTTCCCAC
Organism: Haloferax profundi; assembly: GCF_001469865.1. Taxonomy (GTDB): domain Archaea; phylum Halobacteriota; class Halobacteria; order Halobacteriales; family Haloferacaceae; genus Haloferax; species Haloferax profundi. The sequence goes on along the minus strand of NZ_LOPV01000173.1, from coordinate 6,953 downwards.
GACGACGGCAGTCGTCGACGGGTCGCCAGCGAGAGTCGTCGTCGAGGCCGGACGCGACGCAGACGTCCTCGTCGTCGGCCGACACGGACGCACCGGACTCGGCCGGTTTCTCGTCGGGTCCGTCACCGAACGCGTTCTCGACGACTCGCCGACGGTGACGCTCGTCGTCCCGGCCGAAGCAGACGCGACACCGTCGTACGAGACGATTGCACTCCTCGTCGACGACTCACCCGTCGGCCGTGCCGCCGCGACGCGGGCAATCGACGTTGCAAGCGCCACTGGTGCCAAACTCGACCCACTCGCCATCGTCGACAACCGTTTCAGCGATGCGCCGGGGTTACGTCGCGCACTCGAAGACGAGGCACGCGGACTCGTCAAGGACATCGCCGTCGAGGCCGCACGCGCGGCAGTCGAATCCGACGCGACCGTTCGAACCGGCGTTCCGGCGGCCGAGTTGCTCGACTTCGTCGACGAAGTCGGTGCCGACCTCGTCGTCGTCCCCACCGACGCATCTCGCTCGCTCGACCGACACACTGCGACGAGCGTCGCGCGGCGCGTCGTTCGCCGGGCGTCTGTTCCGGTCCTCGTCGTCCCGAAAGGGTCTGTGACGCCGCAATCCGACACGAAGCAGGCAGGGTCCGACGAGTAAATCTCTGGCTAGTTTTTTGAAGTTTCGTTCAATTTATATCTATTCGCTCCTCAGAACCCGGTGTTGATTGTACGTTCAGTCAGTCGGGACGACCCGACGTGAGCGTGCGTCGGTGGTCTACCCACCCCACCCAACAACCAACACACCCACCCCGTATCTCACCCGAACGCCAACCAACCACCTCCGAACACCCTACTCGACTCACCACCGTTCCCCACTCCATGAAATTCTCACGACTACTCGTCGTCTTACTGGTCGTCCTGGTCGCTATCCCGAGTCCAGCGATGGCCGGCATCGTCGGTGAACCGAATCTCCAAGCATACGCGCCGAGCAACAAACTCGTCCCCGGGCAAGAGACGGCCCTGAACGTCGTCGTCACGAACTACGGCGGCGACACCGAATACCGACAGTTCACTTCGTCGGAGAGTTCGGCGTCGCTCTCGGACCAACAACGCGCGAAACTCGAAGCGCAGGTCCGGTCCGCCCGGAACGTCCGACTCACCCTCGAGTCCGGTGACGCACCGGTCGAGGTGAACACCGCGACGCTTCCGGTCGGCGACATCCCGCACGCGACGCAGCGCGAGGCGACGTTCTCCACGTCGGTCAAGGAGAACGCCTCGCCCGGCACTTACGACATGACGCTCGTCGCCAAGTTCGAACACGACGAATCCGTCCGTGACGACGGAGACGTGCAGAACGAAGAAGACAAGACAGTCGAGATACCCGTCACCGTCGTCATCGAAGAAGCGCCGCGCTTCGAAATCGTCTCCGTCGAGACCACCGCACAGGTCGGCGGAAGCGGAACGACGACGGTCACCATGCGGAACGTCGGTTCCGAGACGGCCTACGACTCCTCTGTCGCACTGACGTCACAGAACTCCGAGGTCACGTTCGGACAGGCAGCGAGTGCGACCAGATACGCCGGTGAATGGGGCGTCGACGAGACGCGCGAACTCGAGTACGAGACGTCCGTCGCACCCTCTGCGGCAGTCCAGCAGTACGCCCTCTCGGCCGTCGTGAACTACGAAGACGACGATGGAGTCCCCCAGCAGTCCAAGAACCGGGCGACCGGTGTGACGCCGCTCGCAGAACAGTCGTTCTCGCTCGAATCGAGCGATTCGACGCTCCGCGTCGGGCGCGAAGCGACGGTCAGCGGCACCATCACGAACGATGGCCCGCAGACCGCCCGTGACGCCGTCGTCGTCGTCTCCTCGAAGTCCCCCAACACGAACATCAAAGAGACCGAGTACGCACTCGGGACGCTCGACGTCGGCGAGTCCGCCGACTTCTCGTTCTCGGTCGAAGTGACCGACTCGGCAGACGCGGGCCAGCGACAACTCAGTTACACCGTCGAGTACCGCAACCCCGACGGCGACACCCAGCAGTCGAAGGCGTTACTGATGAACGCCGAGGTGAAACCCAAGCAGAACCTCTTCGGCGTGGAGGCGAAAAACGGGTCGCTCGAAGCGGGGAGTTCCGAGACCATCACGCTCGTCGTGACCAACAACGGTGACGAGACGTACCGGAACATCGACGCGAAGGCCTTTGCCGACAGTCCACTGACCCTCGGTGACGACACGGCGTTCATCCAGGAACTCGAACCCGGCGAGTCCACCGAGGTTCCCCTCGAACTCTCCGCTAGCGCGTCGGCGAGTCCGAAGACCTACTCGTTCGACATCGACTTCGAGTACGAAAACGAGGACGGTGAGCGCAAACTCTCCGACTCGTACCCTGTGGCAGTCGAGGTGACTGAATCGGCGGGCGGCGGTGGTATCTCGATGCCACTCGTCGGTGCCGTCCTCGTCGTCGGCCTCGGCATCGTTGGCTTCCTCTGGTACCGCCGGTAATCGCCCCACCTCTCCCTCACAATGATTGACTACGAAGTGTACGTCGACCGCCTCGGTGGGTACATCACTGCCCACCCCGGCAGAGTCATCGCCCTGTTCTTCGTGGCGACGCTCGTCTTCGGGGCCGGCCTCGGGAATATCTCGACCGACGCCGGTACCTCACAGTTCACCGACAACTCGCCGGCACAGGAGGCACTCGACGACGTCAACCGCGAGTTCTCCCCCGCGTTCGAGACGAGTTCCGGAAGTACCCAACTCATCCAACAAGATTCGAACGTCCTCTCGAAGTCGGCGATGCTGGACATGTTGCGCCTCCAAGAGCGCATCATGGACCGCCCGAGTCTCCGCGCCACGTCGGCGTCGAGCGTCGCTTCGACTGTCGCCCAGACGCTCGACCCGTCGGCGACGACACTCGACGAACAGATTGCCGTCCTCGAATCGTCGTCGCCCGCCGAGGTACGTGCCGCGGCGAAGGAAGCGACGGCGAACCCCAACGTCGCCTCGCTCCTAAGTAACGACTTCAACCGCGAGTCGGTCGAGGCCTCCTCGACCATCGGCGTCGTCAGCCACGAAGTCCCCGGTCTCTCGTCGAGCGCCGGAACCTCGGGGACGAGTCCGATGACGGACATCCAACTCGAGATTCAGACGATGACCTCCGTCGCAGAGAGCGACATCACCGTCTTCGGGAGCGGCATCATCTCCAGCGAGTTGGGCAACGTCATCGCCGACTCGCTGTTGCTCGTCGTTCCTGCGGCAGTGCTCCTCATCTTCGGGTTCCTCGTCATCGCCTACCGTGACCCCATCGACCTGCTGCTCGGGGTCATCTCGCTCGGCTTGGCGATTATCTGGACGTTCGGGTTCATGGGACTCGCAGACATCCCGTTCAGTCAGATGCTCATCGCGGTGCCACCGCTCTTACTCGCGGTCGGTATCGACTTCGGTCTGCACGCGGTCAACCGCTACCGCGAAGAGCGAATCAAGGACGTCGCGCCCGTGCCCTCGATGCGAACGGCGGTCAAACAACTCTCCGTCGCGTTCTTCATCGTCACCGGAACGACGGTCCTCGGGTTCCTCGCGAACGTCACGAGTGACCTCGGCCCGATTCAGGACTTTGGTCTCGTCGCCGCCGTCGGCATCCTGTTTACGTTCCTCGTCTTCGGGGTGTTCCTCCCGGCGGCGAAACTGTACGTGGACCAACTCCGCGAGAAGTACAACGTCCCCGAGTTCGCCTCGGCACCACTCGGCAGTGAAGGTGGCCTCCTCGCCCGCGTCCTCTCGGTCGGTGTCTTCATCGGTCGTCGGGCACCGCGCGCGTTCCTCGTCGTCGTCCTCGTGACGACTGTCGTGGCGGGGTCCTACGGGACGGGCGTCGACACGTCGTTCTCGCAGGAGGACTTCCTGCCACCCGAAGAACAAGCCGGGTACCTCCAACAACTTCCCGAACCGTTCAAGCCCGGTGTCTACACCGTCACGAAGGACCTCAACTTCCTCGAAGACAACTTCGAGACGACGCAGGGTGACAGCGTGACGATATACGTCGAAGGGCAGTTGCGGGAGGACTCGGCGCTAGAGATGATTCACCGGAACGGTGAGGACCCACCGGAGACGTTCGTCACCGAGGACCGCCGTGCCGAATCGACGAGTATCGTCACGGTCATCCAGAGTTACGCCGCGCAAGACCCCGAGTTCGCGGCGCTCGTCGCCCGCAACGACGCCGACGGAAACGGCGTCCCCGACGACAACCTCGACACGATATACGACGAACTCCTGTCGTCACCCGTCTCCGGACAGGCCTCTTCGTACATCACCGAAGACTACCGGAAGACCCGAATCGTCTACACCGTCGAAGGCGACGCCGAGCAAGACGCCATCGTCGCCGACGGACAGGAAGTCGCCGACCGCCTTCGGATGAGCGGGGTCGCAACCGGGAATACCGTCGTGTTCAAGGCCGTCTCGGACACCATCTTCATGTCCGCCATCCAGAGCCTCGTCGTCGCGCTCATCGCGACGGCGGTGTTCTTGGTCTTCATCTACCAACTCCTCGAAGGCCAGTGGACGCTCGGTGTGGTGAACCTCGTTCCCATCATCGTCACGCTCGCACTCCTCGCGGGGTCGATGCGCTACTTCGGTATCCCACTGAACGCGCTGACGGCGACGATTCTCGCTATCGCCATCGGGTTGGGTATCGACTACTCCGCCCACGTCGTCCACCGGTTTGCCGACGAGTACAACGAGGGTGCCGACCTCTACGAGGCACTCTACTTGACTGTCGGCGGGACCGGTGGGGCGCTAACCGGAAGCATGCTCACCACGACGACCGGCCTCGGCGTCCTCGCAATCGCCATCACGCCCGTCCTCGGGCAGTTCGGTATCGTGACCGCGCTGAGTATCTTCTACTCGTACCTCACCGCGCTCGTCGTTACGCCACCGACGCTCGTCGTCTGGGAACGCCTGACGCAACGCGAGACGACTACTGCGGCCACCACGTCCCCCTGGCGCACCTCCACATGCATTCGCCCCTGCCCCCCTTCGCCCGAACCGCTCGCAAACCAGCCCACTCGAACGCATCGCTCGCCAGTTCGCGCTCACACGCGACGCACGCGAAACACGCACAGTTGACGTCACACGCGACGACATCCATCGAACACCCGCACGAAACTCCTCGAACGGAACGCTCATGACCGAGAATCAATCGAATTCAACTATGTCCGGACTCACGAAGGTTCGCCCGTGGCTCGCTGCGATACTCGGTCTCGCCGTCACGGGACTGGGCCATCTCTACCTACGGCGATGGCGTCGTGCCGCCCTCTGGGTCGCACTCGCCTTCGCCATCACTGTCTTCTTCGTCCCGACAGGGTCAGTCGAATCGCTGACGACCGGTGGAGAGATACCACCACTCGTCGACGTCTTGCCCGTCCTCGCCGTGAGTCTCGTCAGCGTCCTCGACGCGTTCGTACTCGGCATGAAGCAGGTGGCCGAACCGAGCGAACCCGCGGTCGTCGACGAGTCCGAGGCCGTGTCGTGTCCGCAGTGTGGCCGAGACGTCGACCCCGACCTCGACTTCTGCCACTGGTGTACGACCCGACTCGACGAACAGCGAGACGACTGACAACCATCACGCGAGACATCATGGAAAACGACCGAATCGACACTGGACGAAGCGAGACAGAGCAGGCAATCATGGACGCCACGCTCAGAGCACTCGCTAAACACGGCTACGCCGACCTCTCGATAAAGAACATCGGCACCGAGTTCGAAAAGAGCACGTCGCTCCTGTACTACCACTACGAGAACAAGGACGAACTGCTGTTGGCGTTCCTCGACTACGTCATCGACCTCTACATCGCCACTATCGACCCCGAAGCAGACGACGCCGACGCGGAAATTCGGAAGTTCGTCGGATACGTCCTCCCGACGGAGGAGTGCACCGGCGAGCACGCTACTCCCCCCGGACTCGACGAACTCGAACAGTTCCAGCGCGTCATCTTCGAACTTCGGACGCAGACGATACACGACGAGGACTACCGCCAGAAGTTCCGAGAGATGGAATCGTACATGATAGACACCTTCGCGACGCTCATCCAGCGGGAGATGAAAGCCGGACGCTACCGTGAGATGAACGCCGAGATGATGGCCGAGAACCTGATGGCGTTTTTGTTTCGGAGCCTCGACGTCCGTGTCACCGGGACGCGCCCCGAGTCGGCACAGGCGATGCGCGAGTCGGTGTACTTCTTGCTCGACAACGTGATGCCCACGGGCGGCCAACCGGGAGACGTGGCCACCCGAGATGCCGACGACGACGCCTGAGCAGTCGCTGTCCGTCGGTCTCTTCTCTCGCTGTCAAAAACGGTCTCGGTGCTGCGCGCTTACTGTTCTGGGTTCTCGACGAAGTCGATGATGGCTTGCGCACCCTGGAACCCGTCGTCGAGGCGTCCGGTCTGTTCACCGTCTTCGAACAGGAGGAGCGTCGGAACGCTTCGGATGGTGTACTCGTCGGCGACGGACATGTCGGTCTTCGGGTTGAGCATCGCGACGACCACGTCGGACACTTTCGCGACGGTTCCCAGAACTGGTTCGATGCTCTGACAGATGGCACACCCGCTCGTGTAGATGTCGAGGAGGACGCGGTCGTGTTCGGAAACGAGGGCGTCCAACTCGTCTCTCGTGTCGATGTGAACCGGTTTCGTCGGCGTGGTGACCGAATCTGTCGAACTCATTGACGGATATACGTAACTCTGGTAGTTATGATTTTGGTGAGAACACACAACACACCGCAACCGTCGTGAACGGGAGACTGTCGCCCTGTACCACGGGGGAGGCCTTTCGTGATGTTTAAGTAACGCCCCCGTCTCGTATCGCATGCAATCGCTGTAGGGGTGTAGACCCCGAGTCCGACAGGGCGAAGATAACCACGAACGCAGTGTTGCGGTAGCCAAGCCTGGCCCAAGGCGCTGGGT
>NZ_LOPV01000172.1 GCF_001469865.1 Haloferax profundi | reverse complement strand
CAGTGGCGTCAAGCCCCCGGGGTTCGAATCCCCGCCGCAACGCTCACAACACGAGACTTTCCAAGTCATGAGTGCAGAAGAACCACAGGACGGCTCACCGGAGGAGGGAGAGGACCTCCGTTACTTCATCCGAATTGGTCAGACCGACCTTGACGGGACGAAGACGGTAGAGCGCAGTCTGACGGACATGAAGGGTATCGGCAAGCGCACAGCGCGCATCATCGCCGACGCCGCGGAAGTCGACCGAACGGCGCTGTTCGGTAAGCTTCCCGAAGACGAAATCGACTCGGTCGTCGATGTCGTCGAGAACTTCGAGGACCACTCTCCCGAGTGGATGGTCAACCGACAGAAGGACTTCTTCTCCGGTGAGACCGCCCACATCACGGGTTCGGACCTCGAGGAAAAGCGTCGTCATGACATCAACCGCATGAAGATGATCAGCTCCTACAAAGGCGTTCGACACCAGCGCGGCCAGAAGGTTCGCGGCCAGCGGACGAAGTCCACTGGACGTACTGAAGGCACCATCGGTGTCAACGTCGAGGAGATCAAGGAGGCGCAAGCAGAAGAATGACCACTGGTAAAAACACCAAGTTCTACGAGACTCCGAATCACCCGTTCCAGGGCGAGCGTATCGCTCAGGAAGCGGACCTCCTCTCTCGCTACGGTCTCAAGAACAAAGAGGAACTCTGGCGCGCGCAGTCCGAACTGCGCAACATCCGCCGTGAGGCACGTCGCCTCCTCGGCGAAGCCCAGGGTGACACCGAGGAAGCAGAGGCGCTCGGAGCCGAGTTTATGGCACGCCTGCGCCGCTACGGGATTCTGTCCGCCGAGGACGACATCTCCCAGACGCTGCGCCTCGACGTGACGGACATTCTCGAGCGACGCTACCAGACGATTGCCTACCGCAACGGAATCGGACAGACTCCGCAGCAGGCACGTCAGTTCATCGTCCACGGCCACGTGACGATCGACGGCGCTCGAACGACCGTCCCCTCCCGTAAAGTGGAGGTCGACGAAGAGGACTCCGTGAGCTTCGACGAGACGTCGCCGCTCTCGGACGAACTGCACCCTGAGCGCGCGGAGGCCCAAGAATGAGCGAATCCGAAACTGGTGACAAGTGGGGTATCGCCCACGTACACGCATCGTTCAACAACACGCTCATCACGGTCACTGACATCACGGGCGCCGAGACGATCGTCAAGTCGTCCGGTGGCTCCGTCGTCAAGCAGAACCGTGACGAGGCATCCCCGTACGCGGCCATGCAGATGGCCGAGAGCGTCGCCGACCAGATCAAGGCGGCCGGCATCTCGGGTCTGCACGTCCGCGTCCGTGGTCCCGGTGGCAACCGGAACAAGAGCCCCGGACCCGGTGCACAGGCAACGATTCGCGCCCTCGCGCGTGCCGGTCTCGAGATCGGTCGTATCGAGGACGTGACGCCGATTCCGCACGACGGAACTCGCGCGCCGAAAAACAGCCGACTCTAACCAACCATGGCAAACGACTTCGAGGTCGAGTTCATCGAACGCGAAGACCGACGCGCCCGATTCGTCGCGCGCGGTCTGACCCCGGCGTTAGCCAACGGCATTCGTCGGGCGATGATCGCCGACGTGCCGACGTTCTCCATCGACACCGTCCGGTTCGTGGAGAACACGTCGGTCATGTTCGACGAGATGATCGGGCTTCGGCTCGGTCTGGTTCCGCTGACCACGCCCCTCGACGAGTTCGAGCCTGGTGACACCGTCACCGTCGCGCTCGAAGTCGACGGGCCGGCGACTGCGTACTCCGGGGACATCGAGTCCGCGGACGACATGGTCGTCCCCGCGGACGAGAACGTCCCAATTATCGAGCTGAAGGAAGGTCAGCGCCTCGAATTCGAGGCAGACGCCGTCCTCGGCTACGGGAAAGACCACGCCAAGAACCAAGGCGGAGTCGCAGTCGGCTACCGACACCTCCAGCGTGTGGAGGTTACCGGTGACGCCGGCGAGTTCGACGAACAAGAACCGAACATTCTCCGCGGCGTCATCGAAGAGGCCGCTGCCGAACACGCAGACGACGAGGACGCCGAAGACGGTGACCTCGTAGTCACGAGCGAGTTCGACAACGACCTGACGAAGCGGTATCCCGGTAAAGAGGTCGAAGTGCACGACGTGCCGGAAGCGTTCGTCTTCAGTGTGGAGACGGACGGTTCCTTCACGGTCGATGAGCTGGTGCTTCGCGCCGTCGCCTCGCTTGGTGGCCGCGCAGCCGAGCTCGAAGAGAAGGTCTCACTGTAAACGAATGATTACTGCCCCGTACACACAACACCGACGTTCGCCCACCCCGCGAGCAGTCAAACCCACCGACAGCGTGGCGTGTGACTGCCTCACGGTGGCCGGTCGGACCGAAGGTGTTTTTACGGGGCATGAAGTACAGCGGAATGCTTGCAGGGATAGCCAAGTCTGGCCAACGGCGCAGCGTTCAGGGCGCTGTCTCATAGGAGTCCGCAGGTTCAAATCCTGCTCCCTGCACTCCGCTTTCTCTCTGGAGGTAGACAATGAGTAAGACGAACCCGAGACTCAACAGTCTCATCGCCGAGCTGAAGGCGGTCTCGCGTGAGTCCGGTGCCAACGTCTGGCAGGATGTCGCGGACCGTCTCGAAAAGCCACGGCGCACCCACGCGGAAGTCAACCTGAGTCGCATCGAACGATACGCTCGGGAAGACGAAACCGTCGTCGTGCCCGGCAAGGTGCTGGGTAGCGGTGTGCTGCAGAAAAACGTCACAGTCGCTGCTGTGGACTTCTCGTCCACCGCTCGTAAGAAGATCGAGCAGGTTGGCGACGTCGTGACGCTCGAACAGATTGCTGAACAGAACCCCGATGGGTCCAACGTACGGGTGATCCGATGAGCCTCGCAGAATTCGACGCCGACGTCGTCGTCGACGCCAAGAACTGCATCATGGGCCGCGTCGCCTCTGAGGTCGCACAGCGCGCCCTCGCAGGCGAGAAGGTCGCCGTCATCAACGCGGAAGACGCCGTCATCACTGGCTCCGAACAGGACGTCATGGGCGTCTACCGCAAGCGCGCCGACGTCGGTTCGGACCAGGGTCCGTACTACCCGAAGCGTCCCGACCGCATCTTCAAGCGTGCCATCCGTGGGATGGTTCCGTACAAGAAGCCCCGCGGGAGCGAGGCGTTCTCGAACATCCGCGTCTACGTCGGCAACCCGTTCGACGAAGACGGCGAGATGCTCGAAGGGACCTCGCTGGACCGACTTTCGAACATCAAGTTCATCTCGCTCGGAGAGGTCTCCGAGAAGCTGGGTGCTAACGTCACATGGTAACGAACACGTCCGGTAAGAAGAAGACCGCCATCGCCCGCGCAACCGTGCGCGACGGCGAGGGTCGAGTCCGTATCAACTCCCAGCCGGTCGAGCTGGTCGAGCCGGAGATGGCTCGCCTGAAGATGCTGGAACCGTTCCGCATCGCAGGTGAGGACCTCCGCTCGCAGGTCGACATCGACGTGCGCGTCAACGGGGGCGGCGTGGCCGGTCAGGCCGACGCAGTCCGCACCGCGCTCGCTCGTGGGCTGGTGCAACACCTGAACGACGCGGAACTTCGCGACGCGTACATGGAGTTCGACCGCTCGCTGCTGGTCAACGACGTTCGCCAGTCCGAACCCAAGAAGTGGGGCGGACCAGGCGCACGCGCTCGCTACCAGAAGTCTTACCGCTGAGGTGATCTAGCCATGATGATTCCCGTCCGGTGTTTCACCTGCGGCAAGGTGATTGGCGAACACTGGGATGAATTCCAGGCCCGTGCTCGCGAGGGTGACGAGGACCCCGCAGATGTCCTCGACGACCTCGGGGTCACTCGTGCCTGCTGCCGGCGGATGATGGTATCGCACAAAGACCTCGTGGACGTCGTGTCTCCCTACCAATGATACAACGGTACAATCGATACGAGAAAGCCCGCATCCTCGGTGCGCGAGCACTGCAGGTCTCCTACGGCGCACCCGTGCTCGTAGAGACCGAGCAGACCGAGCCAATACTTATCGCCGCCGAGGAGTACGATGCAGGTGTCCTTCCGTTCACCGTGAAACGAGAGGGTGCGTGAGAACATGACTCGAATCACATCCATCTCCCTGCGCCGCGTGCTCGACTCCCGTGGAAACCCGACGGTCGAAGCCGACGTCCTCACCGCGTCCGGTGGGTTCGGTCGTGCTGCGGCCCCGAGTGGTGCGTCCACTGGCGAATACGAGGCAATCGAACTGCCGCCAACCGAGGCTATCGCAGCAGCACGCCGCCACGCGGTTCCCCGTCTCGTGGACGAAGTCCACGCGGGTAACCAGCGTGAGGTCGACCGTGCCCTGCGTGGTGCCGACGGAACCGAGAACTTCTCGGAAATCGGTGCCAACAGCGCCGTCGCCATCTCGATGGCGGCCGCGAAGGCCGGTGCCGACGTGCTCGGTGCACCCCTGTACCAGCACCTCGGTGGTGCGTTCCGCGGCGACAACTTCCCGACGCCGCTCGGGAACGTCATCGGTGGCGGTGAACACGCCAAGGAAGCCACGAACATTCAGGAGTTCCTCGCCGCACCAGTCGGTGCGCCGAGCGTCTCCGAGGCCGTCTTCGCCAACGCGAAGGTCCACGCCCGCGCGTCCGAGATTCTCGACGAGCGTGGTGTGCCTGCCGCGAAGGGCGACGAAGGTGCGTGGGCACCAGCAGTCTCCGACGCAGAGGCGTTCGAGATTATGGACGAAGCAGTCTCCGACGTCGAGGACGAACTCGGCTTCGAGATTCGCTTCGGTCTCGACATCGCCGCCTCGGAGATGTTCGAAGATGGTGTCTACCACTACGGCGACGAGACGAAGACGACAGACGAGCAGATCGACTACGTCGCCGAGATGGTCGACGAGTACGACCTCGTCTACGTCGAAGACCCCCTCGACGAGAACGACTACGAGGGCTTCGCGGACCTCACCGACCGTGTGGGAGACCGCACGCTCATCTGTGGTGACGACCTCTTCGTCACCAACGTCGACCGCCTGCAAGATGGCATCGACGTGGGTGCCGCGAACTCCATCCTCATCAAACCGAACCAGATCGGGACGCTGACCGACGCGTTCGACGCCGTCGAACTGGCCTCCCGAAACGGGATGGACGCTGTCATCTCTCACCGCTCCGGTGAGACGGAAGACACGACCATCGCACACCTCGCCGTCGCAACCGACGCGCCGTTCATCAAGACCGGCACGGTGCAAGGCGAGCGAACTGCCAAGCTGAACGAACTCATCCGCATCGCGGACGACGCAGTATGAGCGACAACGAAAACGACGCGGTGGAGGTCGCCGACGAGGAACCCGAGACGGAGACCGAAGCGGTCGCCGAGACGGGCACCGACGAGGCCGCCACCGAAGACGAGACAGCAGAGACCGCCGAGGCGGCCGACGAGGCTGCCGAGGCCGAAGAAGCAGAGCCTGAACCGGCCTTCGACGAGGACGTCATGCCCGACGAAGACGCCGACCTGCTCATTCCGGTCGAAGACTACCTGGCCGCCGGTGTCCACATCGGTACCCAGCAGAAGACCAACGACATGGTTCGGTTCATCCACCGTGTCCGTGACGATGGGCTGTACGTGCTCGACGTGAGCCAGACGGACTCGCGAATCCGCACCGCTGCGGACTTCCTCGCGAACTACGACCCAGAGCAGATTCTGGTTACGTCCTCCCGTCAGTACGGTCGGTTCCCGGCCGAGAAGTTCGCCGACGCCGTCGGCGCTCGTGCCCGCACGGGACGCTTTATCCCCGGCACGCTGACGAACCCGGACTACGCCGGCTACATCGAACCTGACGTGGTCGTCGTCACCGACCCGATTGGTGACGCGCAGGCTGTCAAGGAGGCCATCACGGTCGGTATCCCCGTCATCGCGATGTGCGACTCCAACAACCAGACGTCCAACGTCGACCTCGTCGTCCCGACGAACAACAAGGGTCGCCGTGCACTGTCGGTCGTCTACTGGCTCCTCGCCAACGAGACGCTCGACCGCCGCGGCACCGACACCGTCTACGCCCTCGAAGACTTCGAGGCGGAACTGTAGACGGGTCGACCGTTTCGAACCGACTTTTCTGACGCCAACGTCGAGAGCGACGGCGAGAGGCGTCGCCGACTCGCTCGCCACAAACCGTATTGGTCGCGGTTGCCATATCTACGCACATGGGAACACTCCTCCACCAGATTACGGTCCAGGAACTCGCGACAGACCTCGACGCTGGGAAGTCGTTCACCGTGGTGGACACCCGCCCGCCGGAGAGTTTCGACGCGTGGCACATCGCGGGTGCCGTGAACGTGCCGTACCATCCACTCGATGGCCTCGGCGGTGACTGGGACTGGGAACGCATCAGTGAACTCGCCGAAGAGGGCCCAATCGTCGTCATCTGCGGGAAGGGTCTCTCGTCCACCTCGTTCGGATTCGAACTCAGTTCTCGTGGGTACGACGACGTGACTGTCGTCAAAGGCGGCATGCAAGACTGGAGCAAACTGTACGAAGTCGTCGAACTCGACACCGAGTCAGACGACCTGTATCTCGCACAGGTACAGCGTCGCGCCAAGGGATGTCTCGGCTACGTCGTCGGGTCGAAGTCGGCGAAAGAGGCCGTCGTCGTGGACGCGACACGACAGTCCCACGAGTTCGAACTCGTCGCCGCCGACGCGGGGATGACCATCTCGGGCGTCTTCGACACACACGTCCACGCCGACCACGTCTCGGGCGGGCGCACACTGGCCGACCGACTCGGCGTCCCGTACTACATGGGTGCGAACGCCACCGACCGCGACGTGCAGTACGACTTCACACCGCTGGACGACGGCGAGTCGGTGACTGTCGGCGACGTGGAACTCGAAGCGCGCTTCGCGCCGGGACACACCTCGGACATGACGAACTACCTCGTCGACGGGCGCTACCTGCTCACCGGCGACACGCTGTTCGTCGAATCGGTCGGGCGCACGGAACTCCAATTCGGAGATGACGATGCCGCCACGGGCGCGGAACTCCTCTACGACACGCTCCACGAGCGGATTCTCTCGTTGCCGGCGGAGACGCGGATTCTCCCCGGTCACGTCTCCGTCGCCGCAGATGGGACCTACGGCGTCGCCTCGCCGGGCGAACTCGTGAGTGCGACACTCGGCGAACTCCGCGAAGAGTTGGCCCTCCTCGGACTCGACGAAGAGGCGTTCGTCCACCGCATCGCCGACGACACGCCGGAGAAACCGCCGAACTACGAACGAGTCATCGCAATCAACACGGGACGTGAGTCGGTGACGGACGAAGAAGAGGCGACTGAACTCGAACTCGGACCGAACAACTGCGCCGCCTGAGGGAGGCCAATACGGCCTACGTGCCGGTGTTCAATGGAGTTCGACCACGCCTAACCGCCGGTCGAACAGGTCGTGGTCGAACCACGCCATCCTGCGGTCGCTGAACCGTATCTCCGGGCCGAGCGAGAGCGATTGTCGCGCTCTGTCGATGTCCGTGACGCCGATGAGGAACGCACACGGACCTTCTCCGACCTCGTCGATGCGGGCGTCGAGTTCTCCGTCACCGGGTTCGCAGAGTGCTAGCGGCGTACCCGGGAGGACTGCGAAGTTGGTGAACGGACCGTTGATGTCGACGGGCGACGGGTAGCGGTGTCGCCGAGCGAACAGGGAAGCAGTCGCCTCGCGGTCACGAGTCGCGACGACGACAGTCCGCAGGCCGCGCACCGCCGTATTGTGCGACGTGCGCGGGACACGGTAGTCACGCGGGGTTCGGTCGTGGATGGTAAACGGGAGGCGCAAGTCGTCGCCCTCGAAGCACATGTCCCACTCGACGAGGCGGCCATCGGGACGCTCTCGTGCGGCCTCGTGCGGGCCGTCCACGGGGACGCCAGCGTCGATAGCCGCTTTGGCACTCGCGGCCACGTCCGGGACTTCGAGGCACCAACCCGCGGGGCCGGCGTCGGCCGCGAGGTGGGTCGGCCAGAATCCGGCGTCTTCGGCGTCGGTTCCGAGTGTCGGCGCGATGAGTTCGAGGTACGACCCGTCGGGAAATGGGACGACTGCCATGTGGGTCGTTCCGGTGCTGTGTTCCCCGCCGTACGTCGGCGTGAGACCGACTTCGTTGGCGGCGGTTCGGAGTTCGTACAACTCCATCCCACCGAACGCGACGTGGTCGATGGTTCGGTCCAT
Organism: Haloferax profundi; assembly: GCF_001469865.1. Taxonomy (GTDB): domain Archaea; phylum Halobacteriota; class Halobacteria; order Halobacteriales; family Haloferacaceae; genus Haloferax; species Haloferax profundi. The sequence goes on along the minus strand of NZ_LOPV01000172.1, from coordinate 17,417 downwards.
ACGCCCACCACGCGAGACTCCGTATAGTCTTTAGTGGGCGATTGGCTGTCGATTCGTGTCCGCTTTCGTGTTCGAGGGCGAGACGTCCGAGTGTCGCGGGCAACCCGTGCGTTCGCCCAGAGGCCCACCTCGGCGAATCGCGGCCGAAGCGTTTTGCCGTCAGCGCCCGTCGATAGCGTATGAACTTCCTTCGGAGCGTCCGGGTCGTCGCTGACGCTTCGGCGACGGGGACCGGCAACATCGACTGGGACGCCGTCGGCGAGGCCGCACGGGCAGCGACCGAACCGGGTTCGCTCGACCTCTCGCCTGTCGAACGCGAGGGGTACGCCTCAGACGTTCGAGACGCACGCGACCGCCTCTCGAAAGTCGCCGAAGTGACGTTCGACGTCCCCGACGTGGTGGAGGTACAGAATCGTCACCACTGGATAGACGCGAACGTCGAGACGTTCCGCCGGGTGATGGCCCCGTTCGAAGAACACGGGCCGGCGATACTTCCCGGCGTGACCCGCGCGGTCAACACCGGAACGTTCGCACTCGTCCTCTCGTTCCTCGGCAACAACGTCCTCGGACAGTACGACCCACTGCTCCTCGCCGAGGGCGACGACGACCACGGCCTCTACTTCGTCCACCCGAACATCCGCCGCGTCGCCGACTCACTCGACGTCGACTACCCACGATTCCGCCGCTGGATTGCGTTCCACGAGGTGTCGCACGCCGCAGAGTTCGGTGCGGCCCCGTGGCTCTCGACCCACCTCGAAAACCGGATGAACCGTGGCATCGACGCACTCGTCGAAGGTGACCTCGACCGGGACGCGTTCGCCGAACTCGACACGGCGATGACGGCAGTCGAAGGCTACGCGGAACTGCTGATGGACCGCGCGTTCGACGACGAGTACGAAGACTTGCGGCGAAAACTCGACGAACGGCGACAGGGCGGCGGCCCAATCGCCAGACTCGCCCGTCGCGCACTCGGACTCGGACTCAAACGCAGACAGTACGAACGCGGTGCTCGGTTCTTCGAGTACGTCGCAGACCACCGTGGCGTCGCTGCCGCGTCGCGTGTGTGGGACCATCCGGAGAACTTGCCGACAGATGCAGAATTGGACGCGCCCGAGCGATGGATTGCTCGGGTGTCGCCCTGAGGAGACTGCAACTCCATCAGGGTGCGCACCCGAGTTCTGATGTCGTTCAGGTCGCGCACGCACCTTGGGTAGGTACGCCGTATTGTGTCGGGAGCCCAATCCCATCACACTCGGCGTATCCGGTGAGAAACCAGGTCGTTGCCCCTGCCCTGGTTACCGGCGATATTCCGTGCTCAGGGTATAGATAAATACCCTGCGATTCAATGGCACACGTTCAAACGAGTTTACTTATTTGCACAGAGATTACACTATTGACACGTTTTCGTCGACGCCCGTCCACTACTCTCACAGCGTCACCGACGGTTTACGCCCACGAACTCGCGGCCCCAGTACGACAGAAAGACGAGCAGTGCGATGCCGAGGAGTGTTCCACCGGCGAAGGCGATACCGACCTGGGGAAGTGCCGCATCTGCGGCGAGGGCGATGAACCCGGCGGAGATACCGACGAGCAGGACGAACCCAATCTGGAGGCGATAACTGGCGAGTCGCATCTCGTCGTCACTCAAACTCGGTCCTACCATCGCGTCACCCACGTCTCCTCCCCGAGTGCATGTGTCGGTCGGGCCGTCTCCCGATTGTCCATGTCGAGTCGTCGTGTCGAGACGGTTTGAAACCGATGGCTCTCAGTGGAACCCGCGGTCCACTTCGTCCGTCTCGATGAGGTCGTCGAGTTCGGCAGCGAGGAGGTCGTTCGCGTCGGTGAACTCGTCTGTCAACTCGTCGAGTCTGTCGGGTCGGGCGTCGAACTCGTAGTCCATCGGCCCGAACGCGGGACTGTCGAGTGCCTCCATCACGTCGGTGAAGAAGTCGTCCGGCGTCGTCGGGGCCTCCGCGTGGACTTTCACGGTCTCTTCGAGTCGTCGGGCCATCGACGTGGCCTCGTCTTCGTCTTCTGGTGGTCGCTGAACGCCGAATCGACCAGTCTCTTCGTCGGGGTCGCGAGTCGGAAACAGCGGTTCTAAGCCGTCGTCGATACGCCGGGCGACTCGCGTGCCGACGCCACGTACCTCGTACGGATTCTTCGCGTACGTCTTGAGTTGGTAGACACCGACGTCGCGGTGGCTGAGAAAGAGGTCCTCGCCGAGGCCCCCGCGTCGACTTCCCGCGACGGCGCGCCACGCGCCGGGGTCGCGGCCTTCTTCGACGACGTCCGAGAGGATGTCTTGCCAATCTCTGACGCGCATGAACGGTGGTACCGCGGCGGCGAGAAAGAACGTGACGGTTAGTGTCGGTCGAGAGATGGGTCGTCTCGGTACGGAGACGGGTCACGTGGAGATGGCCGTGACGAAAAACCCGGGCGACCGACGCCTATTTGCCCGTCCCTCTCCGACGGTTTCGACGTGAATCTTCGCGGTCCACTCGTCGACGTGGGCGACCCACGTGAGGTCGAGACGCGGTACGGAGAGCGCTCGCTGGCCGAGGTGACGCTCCGCCCCGAGGGTGGGACGGCAGACCCCGTCACCGTCACCCTCTGGGGGAAGTGGACGCACGCCGCCGAACACGCCGAACCGGGGATGGATATCCTCGTCACCGACGTGGACGAGTCGGAGTACCGTGGCGAGACGACGTACGCGACGGGGAAGGAGTCGTTCGTCGTCGTCGAACCCGACTTCCTCGTGGACGTGACCGACATCCGGTCGTGGGTCCAGTGTTCGCGGATGTACTACCTCAACAAACTCTCGGGCATCCCGCTGAACTACCCCGTCGTCAAAGGGACCATCGTCCACGAGGTGTTCGGCGACTTACTCCGTGGTCGTGACCTCGACTCGTCCATCGACGAGCGTATCGAAGAACGCGGCCTCGAACTCGGGTTGCTCGGCCGCGAGACGGAGGAAGTCGCCGACGAAGTTCGCCGAAACGCCGCCGCCATCGAGGGGTGGCTTTCGCAGGGTGTCCTCACCGACGAAGACGAGTGGCGCTCTGAGTACACGCTCATCTCGCCGACGTTCGGCATCAAAGGACGCGCCGACGCCCTTCGCCGCGGGTCGCCCGTCGAACTCAAGACCGGGAAGAACCTCAAGCGCGACCCCCGATTCCAGGACAAGATTCAGGCCGCCGCCTACGCCCTCATCCTCCACGAACGCGGCGTGCCGGTCGATACCGGGACGCTCCTCTACACCAAAAACACGACGCTGGACCGAACCGAAGAGTCCGGCGACCTCTCGCCGGCCAAGGACTTCTCTATCGGACGTGGCTTGCTCGAATTCGTCGTCCGCACGCGAAACGAAATCGCCGCGATGGAATACGACGTGTCGGTGCCGACTGGGTACGAGTCGAACTCGAAGTGCCAGTACTGCTTCGAGAAAGACACCTGCATGGTCGTCTCCGGGCGTCTCGGACAGGAGTCGAAAGCCGGTCAGATTGGCACCCCCGTCCCCGAAGACGAACGCGCGTACTTCGACCGATTCTATCGCGCCCTCGAAGAAGAGCGTCGAGAGGTCCACACCGAGTACCGCAAACTCTGGGAACAGTCGCCCGAAGAACGCGCAGACGACGACCGGGCGATTATCGGCCTCGAACCACTCGGTTCGGAAGAACAACCCGACGGCACGTGGAAACTTCGTGCCCAGAAGACGGACGACGCGGTGTCCAAACTTCGCGAAGGCGACGTTGCCCTCGCAAGCGACGGCCATCCCGTCGAGGGCCACGCCGAACTCGCACGCATCGTCGAACTCGGCGAGGAAGTCGTCGTCACGACGGACGAACCGGTCCCGCTCCGTCGCCTCGACGTGTACCCCTCGGAACTCAACGTCGCTCGCCTCCTCACGGCACTCCACGACGCCGTGCTGAAGGGGTCGCCCGAGCGCAAGGACGTGTTGTTCGACCGCCGGGACCCCGAGTTCGCAGACCGGTCGGCCGGCGAGACGTACATCGACAACAACGAGGCGCAAGACGAGGCAGTGAGTCTCGCCGTCGACGCCGACGACGTGGCACTCATCCACGGGCCGCCGGGAACGGGGAAAACGTACACTATCGCCCGAACGATTCGCGCCCTCGTCGAAGACGGCAACCGCGTCTTGCTCTCGGCGTTTACGAACCGCGCGGTGGACAACGCACTCGAAGCCCTGCGCGACCAGGGATTCGAGGACAGCGCGGAGCAAAGCTCCGCTGGCGGTCGGCGATTCGCCGACAATGTCGTCCGCGTCGGCACCGAGTCGGGCGTCCGTGAGGACATGCTCGACGTTCGCCTCTCTCGAAGCGGCGACCCGAACACACTCGCGAGCGCACTCCACGACGCGCCAGTCGTCGCCGCGACGACTGCCTCCTGCGGGTCGCGCGTGATGCGCGAACAGTCCTTCGACGTGGCACTCGTGGACGAGGCGTCCCAACTCACCGAACCGGGGACACTCGCCGCCGTGAACCTCGCCGACCGATTCGTCCTCGTCGGCGACCACAAGCAACTCCCCCCGGTCGTCCGCGCGGAGAACGACCTCCAGACCTCGCTCTTTCAGCGACTCATCGAAGCACACCCCGAGGCGTCGGTGATGCTCGACCGCCAGTACCGGATGTCCCAGCGGATTCAGGCGTTCGCCTCCGCCGAGTTCTACGACGGCGCACTCCGCCCGGCGACGGGCGACGTTGCGGCCCAACACCTCCGTGACCTGGGCGTCGACACTGGAGACTTGCCCACCGAACTCGCGGACCAAGTGACGTTCGTCGACCCCGATGGCCGTCGTGTCGGCAACACCAACCCGACCGAAGCAGACCGCGTCGCCGACGTCGTCGCCGCCTACGAGGCCGCGGGCGTCGACGCCGACGACATCGGCGTCATCGCCCCGTTCCGCGCGCAGGTCGCCGAAATCTCCCGCCGGACCGACGTGACCGTCGATACCGTCGACCGATTCCAGGGGTCGTCGAAGGAGGTCATCGTCGTCTCGTTCGTGGCGACTGGTGACCTCGACGGGCCGTTGTTCGAGGACCATCGCCGCATCAACGTCGCCCTCACGCGGGCGAAGAAGGCACTGTGTCTCGTCGGTGACGCCGACGCCCTCGCTTCAGACCCGTTCTACGACCGGATGCTCCGGTGGGCGCGCCGGTAGATATTATGTCGTTTTATGAAGAACAGTTTTCCTCGTGAGCTGCGTTAGTACATCACATGGTAGACGCCCAGACAGAAACCACGTCACAGGTCGCCGTCGAACGTGAGGAGGCGAAGGGTATCGGCGTTCGAGAGATTTCGTCGAGTGCCCTCGGTGGCGTCGTCGGGACACTCGCCATGGCACCGTTCCTCGGTATCGCGTGGCTTCTCGGTGCCATCGAACCCGAGGCGTTCGCTGCGTTGGCGACTATCGTCGGGTTGGGTTCGAGTTTCCCCATCGGTGCGTTCATCTTCGTCGGCGGCGGTATCGTGACGCTCCCGATACTCTTCGTCTCGCTCGGGATGTTCATGCCCGGCCGGACGGTACGACAGAAAGGTGCCGTCTTCGGCGGCATCATGTGGACGGGGTTCATCGTCGCCTTCTTCACTGGCCAGGTTGGGTTGACTCTCGTCACCTACCTCGCGTTGACGCTCGTCGGCCACCTCGCCTACGGTGCCGCCCTCGGTTCGGTCTACGGACGACTCGCTGACGTGCCCGAGTATCAGGTGTGACGACCGACGGCGATACCGGGGTGACGACTCGCCGATAGATTCACCTTTGCTCTACCGTACCCCGTGGCATGGACCTTCCACACGGAGACGGGACCATCTCCCTCTCGCTCCCGTCGTGTGACGTGGACGTTGCTCGCCCTCCCGGCCGCGACCCGGTCGACCCCCGAACCGCCGCGGAGGTGGCGATGGAGAACCCACACGGCCCACCACTCGCGAGTCTCGTCGACCCGGTGGACGAGGTTGCCATCGTCGTCACCGACGTGACGCGCGACACGCCCGACGACGTACTCGTAGACGTGTTGTTCGAGCACCTCCCGGTCCCGCGCGAGAACGTGACTATCGTCGTCGGACTCGGATTGCACCGGCCGATGACCGACGCGGAACTCCGCGACGGACTCGGCGAGTACGCACCCCTCGCAGTGAACCACGACCCGCACGCGGCGGTCACGCTCGGTGCCGTCGATGGGTGTCCCATCGCGGTTCACCCCGCCGTCGCCGACGCCGACGTGGTCGTCTCGACAGGGATGGTCGAACCCCACCAGTACGCCGGCTTTTCCGGCGGCGCGAAGACAGTCGTCATCGGCGCGGGTTCGGAAGCAATCATCCGCTACACGCACGGGCCAGAGATGCTCTCACGAGACGGGGTTCGCCTCGGCCGCGTCCGCGGGAACCCATTTCGGGAGACCCTGGACCGCGCGGGACTCGTCGCCGGTCCCGACTTCTGTCTCAACGTGACGAAGGGACCGGACGGATTCCTCGGTGCCGCCGCGGGCGACCCCGCCTCGGTCGTCAGGTCGCTCGCGTCGACTGCTCGTGATGCACTCTCCGTCTCGGTCGATGCCGACTACGATGCCGTCGTCTGTGGCGTGGGTGCGCCGAAAGACGCGAACCTCTATCAGGCGACCCGCGCGGCGACCTACGTCGCCCTCGGAGACTGTAATCCACTCACTGCCGGCGGCCGACTCGTCGTCCCCGCGGCACTCGACGAGGGTGCGGGCGAGGGAACGGGAGAACAGCGGTTCTTCGACGCGCTCTCGTCGGCCACGGACGCCGACTCGCTCTACGAGTCGATGCGGGCAGGATACGAACCGGGTGCCCAGCGAGCCTTCGTCGTCGCGCGCGTCCTCTGCGAGCACGACGTGTTCGTGACGAACTCGACGGCACCCGACGTAGTCGACGCGTGTCTCATGCACGCTCGCGAGTCAGTCGAGGACGCGGTGGAACCCGGTAGTCGCGTCCTCGTCGTCCCGGACGCGTTGAACACGCTGTTGGTCTGAGGAACTGCAGGTCGGGGACTCGGTGGCCGAGGAACTGTGTCAGTTCACGTCGATTCCGATGTCGTCCTCGCCGATTTCGTCGAGGACGCGTTCGTGGAACTCGCGAAGCGCCGCGCTCTCGTCTTCGGCGAGCACCACGTCGCTCGCCATCAGTGTGGCGAGGCCAAACGCGCGGGGCGTCGGCGTCGACACCTGATGGTCGACGACGTCCACGTCGCCGGCTTGAATCGCCGCCAACACGTCCTCGATGGCGGCGAGGTTCAGTTTGTCTTCGAGAATCTCGCGGTAGGTCTCTTCGACGACGGCGAACTCGTCTAAGTCCTGTGCGAACGACAGCAGCATCTCGGACGAAACCTGCTGTTGGGCCGCCGTCTTCTCGTAGCCCTTGTAGCGCTTGAGAATCATGAGCGAGCGCGTCGCGTTGATGCGGAAGTAGCGCTTCAGGAGGTCGGTTCCGTCGAGTGCGGCCCGCAGGTCTTCGGCGACGGTGTCCGGGTCGGCCTCACGGAGGATGGTCCCGAGGTCCACCTTTCGGTTCAGCGGCATCGAGATGGAAAATCCGTTGTCGGCGACGGCAACCTGCACGTTCGCGTTGGTCCGGCGGGCGCAGTGGTACGCGAGGAGGCGCGAGAGGCCGTCGTTGAACTGTCTGCCGTAGGTGCAGTGGACGTAGTAGTGCCGGCGGTAGGTCTCGCGGTCGAGTTCCGTCTCGACGACGAGTCGGTTGGGTGTCGCCACGCTCTCGGGACCGGTGTACCGAACCTGCTCGTCGAACATGCGCGTGACGGCGCGGACGCTGTTCTCGTCCAGCGGAAGGTCACGAAGCCACGTGCGAACGGCGGGTGGGCCGCCGGATTGCAGTCGGTCGACGATTTCCTGTTGGAAGGCGGCTATCTCACGGCCGAGGTCGTACGATAGCGGCAGGCGCTCGGAGAACCACGAGGGGACGGTTGGCCGCTGTGAGGTTCGGTCGACGTACACCTTCGACCCGCGGCGGTAGCGGTAGGCGAAGTGGTCGCCGCCGAGGACGAACACGTCGCCTTTCTCCAGCGTGTCGAGGTAGCCTTCGTCCAGTGTGCCGACCCACTGGTCGGCCCCGCGGACCAACACGTCGCAGGTAAAGGAGTCGGGGATGGTCCCGATGTTGGTCATGTAGATGACGCGCGCCATCCGTCCGCGCTTGCCGACGAGTGGTTCCCCGACGGGGTACTCCTCGTAGTGGTGTTCGCCGTCTGGCGGGTCGTTCGTGTCGCGCCAGACCTTCGCGTAGACGTTCTTGTCTTCGAGGCCGTCGTAGTCGGCGGTGAGGTAGCGGAACAGACGCTCGAAGTCGTCGTCCGAGAAGTTTCGGTACGGGTACGCTCGACGGAGCGTCTCGCGGACTTCGGTCTCGGGGCGGATTTGGTTGATTGCCATCCCGTAGACCTGCTGGGCGGCCACGTCGAAGGCGTTCTCCGGGATGAACACGCGGTCCACGAACCCCTCTTCGGCCTTCGTGAGCATCACCGCGCACTCGACGAGTTCGTCTCTGTCGAGTGCGATGACGCGGCCTTCGACGGTCTGGCCGAGTTGGTGGCCCGCCCGCCCGACACGCTGGAGGAGTGCCGCAACCGACTTTGGCGACCCGACCTGCACCACGAGGTCGATGTGGGGCATGTCGATGCCGAGTTCGAGACTCGTAGACGTGGTGACGACCTGTAACTCACCGGCTTTCAGTTTGGACTCTATCTCCTGTCTGCGCTCTTTCGAGAGACTCCCGTGGTGACACCCGGAGTTCGTCTCGTCGATGTCGGGGTACGTCTCCCGGAGGTTGTGCAGGACGCGTTCCGCTCCCGAACGGGTGTTCGTGAAGACGAGCGTGTTCGTGTGCGAGGTCACGAGTTCGTGGAGTCGGTCGTAAAAGCGCGTCTGGACCTCCGCGCGCGGCGTTCGAATCAGGTCGTCTGTCGGACACTCCAGTTCGATGTCGAAGTCGCGGACGAATCGCGTGTCGACGAGTTCGTACTCCCGAGGCTCACCGTCTTCGTACCCGACGAGGAACTCACCGACGGTGTCGAGCGGTTCGACCGTCGCAGAACACCCGATGCGCGTCGGCGACGACTCGGCGAGGTCCTCTAACCGCTCTAGCGAGACGGAGAGGTGCGTCCCGCGTTTGTTCTCGGCCAGACTGTGAATCTCGTCGACGACGACGTACTCGACGGTTCGGAGTTTCTCTTTGAACTTCGGCGAGTTGAGCAGGATGGCGAGCGTCTCTGGCGTCGTGTTGAGGATATGCGGCGTCTTCTCCAGCATCTTCTGCCGGTCCGACGACGACGTGTCACCGTGGCGGATGGCGTGCCTGATGTCGATGGTCTCGTCGCGTTCGGCGGCGATGTCGGCGATTCCCGAGAGCGGTTCGGTGAGGTTCCGATGGATGTCGTTGGCGAGTGATTTCAGCGGCGAGACGTAGAGACAGTACACCGAGTTATCGAGGCCGTCGGGCGACTCGCGGTCCCGACGGAACAACTCGTCGATGATGGCCGTGAAGGATGCGAGCGTCTTCCCTGACCCCGTGGGCGCACAGATGAGGGCGTTTCGCTCCTCGTGGATGAGTGGAATCGCCCCGCGCTGTGGCGGGGTGAAAAAGCCGCCGTTGCCGGGGACGAACGCGCCGAACTGGTCGACCCACCACTCCTGGACGGCGGGTTCCAGTAGGTCGAGGACGTCCTCGTCGGCGACGGCGACCGACTCGGGGTCGAAGTCGTAGTCGTCCCGCTTCGCAGTGAGCAGGGAACGGCCACGCTGAGTCATTACCTCGGGGTTAGCCTCCGCAGGTATGAGGGTTGTGCCACGGCAGGGGTTGTCGTCGTGGTCGCGCGCTGTCAGTCTCCCAGTCGCGGGTCGGCCACCTCTCTGAGCGCGTCGCCGAGGACGGCGAAGATGCTGTGGGAGAGGAGGGTGCGAATACGGGACACAGGATATTGATGAAAATAATCATGCAGAACATCAAGATTTTCATCTCAACGAATCGGTCAGACCGAACACAAGGACTAACGCGGGAAACGTGCTATACTGACCCATGCGCGTCACATTCCTCGGCACCGGGAGCGCGATGCCCGTCTCGGGCCGTGCACAGTCCGGTCTCCTCCTCGAATCGGATTCGAACACCCTCCTCGTCGATTGCGGGTCCGGCGTCCTCGCGCGACTCGCCGAAACCGACGTCGGATACGAAGGCGTCTCCTCGGTGCTTCTGACGCACCTCCACCTCGACCACGTCTCGGACCTCATGGCACTCGTCAAAGCCCGATGGCTGGTCGGCGAAGACGACCTGGAAATCGTCGGTCCGGAAGGGACCGAGGCACTCGTCGACGGCCTCTTCGACGTACACGACTACATGAAAGACCGACTCGACATCTCCGTCCGAGAGGTCGGCCCGCACGAGTTCGGTATCGCCGGATTCGACGTGATAGGCTACGAAGTGCGACACTCCATACCGACGCTCGCCTACCGCTTTACGAACGACTTGGGCGAGTCTGACCTCGTCGTCTCGGGCGACACCGAGGCGTTCGAGGGACTCACCGACTTCGCCGACGGCGCGAGCGTCCTCGTCCACGACTGCTCGTTCCCGGACGACGTGGACGTGTCGAACCACCCGACGCCGACCAAACTCGGCGAGACGCTGACCGGACGCGACATCGACACAGTGTTTCTCACGCACCTGTATCCCCACGCTGACCGCGTGACAGACGAACTCGTCGAACGCGTGAACGCGCACTTCGACGGCGAGGTGAAGGTGGCAGAAGACGGGATGGTCGTCGAGTTCTGAGGAGTCGATTCGGCGCCGGGGGCGTTTACTCGCCGCGGATGACGGTTCCGGGAGACTCGCCCGCGACGAATGCCGAGAGGCCGTCTGGGCCGAAGACGTGCGCCGGTGCGCCGAGTGCGAGCAACTTCCGAACTTTTGCGGCCATGCCGCCGGTCACGTCCGTGGACTCAGACCCGCCGAGTGCGTCGGCGGCGTCCTCGAACGCCGTAATCTCCGGAATCACGTCGCCGTCGGTGTCGAGGACCCCCGGAACCGTCGAACAGAGGCCGACCCGGTCGGCGTCGAGACCAGACGCGAGCGAGACGACCAGGTCGTCGCCGCTGACGATAGTCGCGCCCTCGCCCGCGTGGGCGATGACATCTCCGTGGAGCACTGGGACGAACCCTTCTGCGAGCATCGTCTCCGTGGCGGCGAGTGGAAGCGAGAGCGACCCATCCGCAGTGCGCGCACCGGCAGAGAGCGGGTGAACTGGAAGCGCCGGTACGTCACGCGCCGCGAGGGCGTCGAGGACGGCGTCGTTCAGGCGCTTCATCGCGTCGTGGATGGCGCGGACGCCGACAGCGTCGTGGGTACCGGTCTCAGACGAGACGCCGTGGTCGGCGGCGTGGTGGTGGCCGAAACTCCCGCCGCCGTGGACGACGACGACCTGCCCAGACGCGGCGAGGGATGCGACGGCGTCCGCGGCGGCGGCGAGGCCGTCGTCGTCCACCGTCTCGGGTTCGTCTTTGTCGGTGACGACGCTCCCGCCGAGTTTGAGGACGACGAGGCTCACGTGGAGTCCCCCACGAGGGTGTCGTCGCCGTCGGTCGTCGGCTCGTCCCCGTCAGTTGCTGGCGGTTCTTCCACGCGGACGCCCTCGATGGCGAGTTCGGCGCGGAAGGCGTCTTCGCACCCCGGTGTGAATCGGAGACCGGTCTGTGACTCAGGCGTCGGGTCGAGTGCGACGATGCACCCACCGCCGCCTGCACCCGTCAGTTTCGCGCCGTGGGCACCGGCCTCGCGGGCCGCCCAGACCATCGAATCGAGCGACCGAGAGGAGACACCGAGCGCTTCGAGCAGGCCGTGGTTGAAGTTCATGAACCCGCCGAGTTCAGAGAGGAGTTCCTCGGTCGGTTCCTCGTCGGGGTCCGCGTCGGCGAGGAGTTCCTCGCCACGCCGGACGATGTCGCCGATGGTGGAGACGGTGTCGGCGGCGAAGTCGTACCGCTCGCGGAGTTCACGAACGCCGGAGACGAGTGCGCCGGTGTCGCCCGCGCCGCCGTCGAATCCGATGACGAACGGGAGCGCCGGTGCATCTATCGTCCGGCAGTCGTCGCCTTCGACACGGACGGCACCGCCCATGGCCGAACAGAACGTGTCCGCACGTGAGGCCTGTCCGTCTTGGACTTCGTACTCCGCTTGGTACGCGCGGTCAGCAATCTCTCGGGGGGAGAGTTCCACGCCAAGTTCGCGCGTCGCGGCGTCGATGCCGGCGACGACGACGGCGGCCGAGGACCCAAGGCCCGCGCCCAGTGGGATGTCGCTCTCGACGCTGATGTCGAACCCAGCGTCGGGGACGCCGGCGGCGTCGCGGGCCTGTTCGACGGCGGCATCGATGTAGCCCATCGCGGCCTCGACGAGCGGTGCTGGAACGTCGACGTCCGGCCGGCCGCCCGTCGAACCGCTGTACTCGACGGTGAAGCCGTTGAGACTCAGGTCTTCGGCACGGACCCGGACGTGGTCGTCGTCACGGAGCGAGACGGAGACAGTCGCCCGGCGCTCGACGGCACACGGGACTGCCGGTTCGCCGTAGACGACTGCGTGCTCCCCGAACAGGTACACCTTGCCGGGAGCGCTCGAAACGGTCATGTTCCGGGCTTTCTGTGGGACTCGCTTAAGCGTATCCGACCGGCGTCGTCACTGGGCGGGTGGGTCACAAAGAACGGAGACGGGGACGGTGTGCGGGCGGTGCTGGCGTCGTCGCCGGTTCAGGCACCGATTTCGACTTCTTCGCGGTCGTCGAGGTCGGCCAGTTCGTCGAGGTCGTCGCCGCCGCGACCACGGATGAAGCGGACGATTGCCGCGATACCGACGAGGAGGACGAGACCGACCAGCATCGACATCGCGCGACTGCCGCTGGATTCGTCTTCCTCTTCGGCTTCGATTTCGATGTCGTACTCTTCGGCGTCCGATTCGAGTTCTGCTTCGTAGTCCTCAGACATCTCTTCGCTCTTCCCGAAGAACGGTCCGCGGCTGGAAGGGCTGAACTCGAAGCCGTCGTGCAGGTGTACCTCGAAGAGGGTAAAGTCGGCCATACACATCAATACGCTCACAAGAGTGATAGTCGTTGTGGCGATACTCACCGGGTGGAAACGTTCGGTAGGTTGGTCTCCACTCTGGGCTCTGTGCCACCTGCGGCGCTTCCGTCGCGACAGGCAGGACCGGATTTTCGCTGTATTCTTGACGCACGCCCTGTGAGTAACGGACATGGACGACGACCAACGTTCTTTCCTCGACGCGCTACTCACGACACCCAGCCCCTCCGGGTACGAGACCGACGGACAACGCGTCTGGGTCGACTACGTCTCCCAGTTCGCCGACGACGTGACGGTCGACGCCTACGGCAACGCCGTCGCAGTCCACGAAGGGTCGGGTGACGGTCCCGAAATCGCGTTCACGGGCCACGCCGACCAGATTGGCTACATCGTCCGCGACATCGACGACGACGGGTTCGTCCGCATCGGCCCCATCGGCGGCGCTGACCGCACCGTCTCGAAAGGCCAGCACGTGACCGTCCACAACGAGGACGGCGACGTCCCCGGCGTCATCGGCCAGACGGCCATCCACCTCCGCGACGTGGGCAAAGAAGAGTACGACGACCTCGAAGAGCAGTTCGTCGACATCGGCGTCACGAGCAAAGGCGACGCCAAAGATTACGTCGAAGTCGGCGACCCCGTGACCATCGAAGGGCGAGTCCGTGACCTCGCAGGCGACCGCATCGCCGCCAACGGGATGGACAACCGCGTGGGGACGTGGTCCGCCGCCGAAGGACTGCGTGCCGCCGTCGACGCAGACGTGGACGCCACTGTCTACGCCGTCAGCACGGTCCAAGAAGAAGTCGGCGTGCAGGGCGCGAAGATGGTCGGCTACGACCTGAACCCCGACGCGATGGTCGCCGTGGACGTGACGCACGCGACGGACAACCCGGACGTCCCGGGCAAGGCCAAAGGTCCAGTCGAACTCGGTGAGGGACCATCCATCTCCCGCGGGAGCGCCAACCATCCGAACGTCGTCACACTCGCCCGCGACGCCGCGGCCGAAGCCGACATCGACGTGCAACTGGAGGCGACCGGCACGTACACCGGCACGGACGCCGACGCCTTCTACACGAGTCGCTCCGGCATCCCCTCGCTCAACATCGGCATCCCGAACCGCTACATGCACACGCCAGTCGAAGTCATCTCGACCGAGGACTTAGACGACGTGGCCGCACTCCTCGGGGCGATGGCAGCGCTCGCAGGGGACGTCGAGTCCTTCGGCGTCGAACTGTAGACGGCTTCCGACTCCCACCTGTGCGTAGTCTTCTCACACGCCTCCCGGCGAAAGAAAACCGTTAAAAGTCGCCACACGGTGTTTCCACGTATGGCTGGAACTATCGAAGTACTCGTTCCCGGCGGGAAGGCGAACCCCGGTCCGCCGCTCGGCCCGGAACTCGGCCCGACCCCCGTCGACGTGCAGGACGTCGTCAACCAGATCAACGACCAGACGGCAGCGTTCGACGGCATGGAAGTGCCCGTCACCGTCGAGTACGAGGACGACGGTTCGTTCTCTATCGAGGTCGGTGTCCCGCCGACGGCTGCCCTCATCAAGGACGAGGTCGGATTCGAGACTGGCAGCGGCGAGCCCCAGAAGGACTTCGTCGCCGACATGTCCATCGAACAGCTGAAGAAGGTCGCCGAGCAGAAGTCCTCTGACCTGCTCGCGTACGACCTCAAGAACGCCTCGAAGGAAGTCGCCGGCACGTGTGCGTCGCTCGGCGTCACCGTCGAGGGCGAAGACGCGCGGACGTTCAAAGACCGCATCGACGGCGGCGAGTTCGACGACTACTTCGACGACGAGTAATCGTCTCGCCACGTCGAACCGCACTTTCCGTCGGGCCGAGTCTACTCGGCCCGTTTCTCCTCTCCAGAACACGGATAGCGTCGCGTGGCTGCATGTGTCGCCGTCACACGCGAAACGGCCGAATTCGGCCGCCTCGACGCCCTTTCTTCGACGGACTTAAGTTTGGCCTACTCGTCCTGCCGGACGAGGCAGGCAGTAGCCTGTTTCACTGACCCGTAGGAGCAATCCTGCGTACTACGGAGGTGAATAATGGCAGACACAATAGTTGACGCAGTCTCTCGCGCACTCGACGAGGCACCTGGGCGGAACTTCCGCGAAACGGTTGACCTCGCCGTGAACCTGCGCGATTTAGATCTTAACGACCCGTCGAAGCGTGTCGACGAGAGTATCGTACTCCCGTCTGGCACCGGCCAGGACACCCAGATTGTGGTGTTCGCGACCGGTGAAACCGCGCTCCGCGCTGAAGATGTCGCTGACGACGTTCTCGGACCAGACGAACTCGAGGACCTCGGTGACGACTCTGATGCGGCGAAAGACCTTGCCGACGAGACCGACTTCTTCGTTGCCGAGGCAGCACTGATGCAGGACATCGGTCGCTACCTCGGTACCGTCCTCGGTCCTCGTGGTAAGATGCCGACCCCGCTTCAGCCCGACGACGACGTCGTCGAGACGGTGAACCGGATGAAGAACACGGTGCAACTCCGCTCCCGTGACCGACGCACGTTCCACACGCGCGTCGGCGCGGACGATATGACTCCCGACGAAATCGCGGAGAACATCGACGTTATCGTTCGTCGTCTCGAGGCGACGCTCGAAAAGGGCCCCCTCAACATCGACTCTATCTTCGTGAAGACGACGATGGGTCCGTCCGTGGAGGTGCCCGCATGAGCGAGTCTGAGACCCGACAGACGGAAGTCATTCCGCAGTGGAAGCAGGACGAAGTCGACGCACTCGTCGAATTCGTCGAATCCTACGAATCCGTCGGTGTCGTGGGCGTCGCGGGCATCCCGAGCCGCCAGCTCCAGGCCATGCGCCGCGAGCTTCACGGCTCGGCACAGGTGCGCATGAGCCGTAACACGCTCGTGAACCGCGCGCTCGACGAAGTCGACGACGGCTTCGAGGAACTCAAGGAGTACGTCGCCGGTCAGGTCGCCCTCATCGGCACGAACGACAACCCGTTCGCCCTGTACAAGGAGCTCGAGGCGTCGAAGACGCCCGCGCCCATCAACGCTGGCGAGGTTGCCCCGAACGACATCGTCATCCCTGAGGGTGACACGGGTGTCGACCCGGGTCCGTTCGTTGGCGAACTCCAGCAGGTCGGAGCGTCCGCTCGCATTATGGACGGCTCCATCAAGGTGACCGAAGACTCTCACGTCCTCTCGACGGGCGAGGAAGTCTCCGAGGAACTCGCGAACGTCCTGGCAGAACTCGGTATCGAGCCCAAGGAGGTCGGTCTCGACCTTCGTGGCGTCTTCTCCGAAGGCGTCCTGTTCGAACCCGACGAACTCGCCATCGACGTGGACGAGTACCGCGCCGACATCCAGTCGGCCGTCGCCGCCGCGACCAACCTCTCGGTCAACGCGGTCTACCCGACCGCTCAGACCGCGCCGACGCTCATCGCGAAGGCGACCAGCGAGGCCAAATCCGTCGGTCTGTTCGCCAACATCGAGAGTCCGGACTTCATGCCGGAACTCATCAGCAAGGCGGACGGCCAGCTCCGGGCACTTGCCGCCCAGATCGACGACGAAGAGGCACTCCCTGAGGAACTCCGCGGCGTCTCCGCGCAGAGCGCGGAACCCGCAGAGGAAGACGAATCGACCGACGAAGAAGAAGCAGAAGCAGAGGCCGAAGAGGCTGACGCCGACGACACCGACGAGGAAGACGACGGTGACGCAGGCGACGCTCTCGGCTCGCTGTTCTAACAACACACAACGAGGAACACAACAATGGAATACGTCTACGCCGCACTCATCCTGAACGAGACGGAAGAAGAGATCAACGAAGAGAACATCACCGCAGTGCTCGACGCCGCTGGCGTCGACGTCGAAGAGTCCCGCGTCAAGGCGCTCGTCGCCGCGCTCGAGGACGTCGACATCGAAGAGGCCATCGAGACGGCCGCCGCTGCCCCCGCTCCCGCGACGGGCGGCGCTGGTGGCGAAGTCGAGGCCGCTGACGACGACGACGAAGAGGAAGCCGCCGAAGAAGAGGCCGCTGAAGAAGACGAAGACGAAGACGAAGAGGCAGACGGCGAAGGCCTCGGCGCTCTCTTCGGCTAAATCCTCGCGAGACACACGCCGCACACGCGGCGCGACTCGCTTCCCAATTCTGCATTTTTCTTCGGACCCGAGAGCGGCAGCGCTCGGTGTCGACTCACGGTGGCCGCTTACCGACCCATCACCGTCAGTTGCCAGCCCAGCAGAGCCGTAGGTTCATATCCCAAGCCGGGGCCACCTCCGTGCGATGTCGTTCACTGGGGCGCTCGGACTCGTCGCCACCGACCC
>NZ_LOPV01000171.1 GCF_001469865.1 Haloferax profundi | reverse complement strand
CCGTCGTCGCTGGCGTCGTGGCGGGTGTCGTCCTCGGGACGTGTTCCGGCCTCGTCCCCGGCCTCCACGCCAACGCGTTCGCGCTCCTGCTGGCGAGCGTCGCGTCCACCATCCCGGGGCCACCGATAGCAATCGCCGCTGCCATCCTCGCTGCGGCCACGGTTCACACGTTCCTCGACGTGGTTCCCGCGTTGGCACTCGGCGTTCCAGACGCCGCGCTCGCACCCGGTGCGCTACCGGGCCACCGACTCGTCCTCGGCGGGAGAGGCCGCGAAGCGATGCGACTGTCTGCGCTCGGGAGCGGTGCCGCACTCTGTCTCGCCGTTCCACTCGCACTCCCGATTACCGAGGTGATGGTCGGTATCTACCCAGTCGTCCGCGACTCGCTGTGGGTCGTCCTCGGTGCCGTCGTTCTGGCGCTCGTCTGGACCGAACCGACACTGCGTGGGAGACTCGCGGCAGCGGTGACTGTGGTCGCCGCTGCCGGGTTGGGATTCGCCGTTCTCGACAGGCCATTTGCCGGCCCACTTCCGGTTGGCGGCGTGCTGGCCCCGCTCTTGGCCGGTCTGTTCGGGGTCCCAGTCCTCCTCGATGCGCGCGATGGCGCGGGCGTCCCACCACAGGGCGACAGGACGCTCGCCACGACACCGACGGCAGTGGTCCGGAGCGTCCTTGCGGGAACCGGCGGCGGTGCGTTCGTCGGGTACCTCCCCGGTGTCTCCGCTGGGATTGCGGGGACACTCGCACTCGCAGTCCTCCCCGGACGCGACCCCGACGAGTCGGCGCGAGCGTACGTCACAGCGACGAGTGCGGCCACGACGGCGACGACAGTGTTCGCGTTGTTCGCGTTGGTCGGACTGGGGACCCCGAGAACCGGCGCACTCGTCGCGCTCACGGCCGCCGGCCTCCCGTCCGGTCTCTGGGTCGCAGTTCCGGTGACCGTCGTCGCCGGCATGGTCGGCGCGATGTTGGTCCCACTCCTCGGCGACAGGGCGTTGCTGCTCGTCGGTCGGTTCGACCAGCGACGACTGGTGACCGCCGTCTGCGTCTTTCTCGTCGTGCTCTCGTGGGCGTTCGCGGGCGTGGGAGGTGTCGCTGTCCTCGTCGTCGCCGCATTGGTGGGCTCCGTTCCAGTGTCCCTCGGATGCCGTCGCGTCCACCTGATGAGTGTCCTCATGGCACCGGTTGCGCTCGGGTGACCTGTGTCGACGTGGACCACGGATTGCCCACACTGGAACCCGGAAAGACAACGGTTAAAAGTCGCGCGCCGGTTTGTTCAACGTATGAGCGAGTCCGAACAGCGACACGCGCACCAGTGTGTGTCCTGTGGCATCAACATCGCGGGCATGAGCGCCGCGACGTTCAAGTGCCCCGACTGTGGCCAGGAAATTTCGCGTTGTTCCAAGTGCCGCAAGCAGAGCAACCTCTACGAGTGCCCCGACTGCGGGTTCATGGGTCCATAAACATGGGAAAAGTAGCCGCTAAAATCAAGGTCATGCCGAACAGCCCCGAGCTGGACCTCGACGACCTCGAGGACAAGCTCGAAGACTCCCTCCCCGAGGGTGCGAAGATCAAGGGCTTCGAGCGCGACGACGTCGCGTTCGGCCTCGTCGCACTCCTGCCGACGGTCATCGTCCCTGACGACGCTGGCGGCACCGAGGCCGTCGAAGAGGCGTTCACCGGAGTCGACGGCGTCGAGTCCGTCTCCGTCGAGAACGTCGGCCGTATCTAACTGTCCGACCACCCTTTTCCAGAACACCCGTCCCGCTGAGCGGCAGCGCTGGTTGGCGGCTACCCTAGCGGCGTTCCATCACGTAGATGCCGAGGACGACCCCGATTATCAGACCGACCATCACGCCGAGTGTGAGCGAGTTGCCGATGACGCCGGCGATACCGCCGAGGAGGATCCCCGCAGTGAGTCCGATGCCGAACTGTTCTGCACTGTGACTCGACCCCGAGCGGTCGTCCGAATCGACCATCACGTGGTCGATTGGTTCGGCGGGCGTCTGTTGCTGGATGGCCTCTGCGCTCAGTGACACTGATTCTTGGGACATATGTAATGATTCATCGTCACAGTCTATAATCCTTGCTCGGGTTCCCAAAAGTCGGAAACGACCATTTAGTCGCCTCGGACGACTTTCTTCGGAAGGCGAGAGTAAGGAGAAGACGAGCTCAGAACGCCGCAGAGAAGGCCTGCTGGAGGTCGGCTTTCATGTCGTCGATGTGCTCGATGCCGACCGAGACGCGGATGAGGCCGTCGGTGAGCCCCGCTTCGAGGCGCTCTTCGCGCGGGATGGCCGCGTGCGTCATCGCCGCAGGCTGTTCGATGAGACTCTCGACGCCACCGAGACTCTCGGCGAGCGTGAACACCGCTGTCTCTTCGACGACGGTCGACGCCTGTTCGAGCGTGCCGTCGAGTTCGAACGAGAGCATACCGCCGAAGTCGTCCATCTGTTCGGCCGCGAGTTCGTGCTGTGGGTGGGAGTCGAGGCCGGGGTAGTGGACCGTCTCGACGGCCTCGTGGTCGTCTAGCCAGGCCGCGAGTTCGCGGGCGTTGTCGCAGTGGCGGTCCATCCGCACGGGGAGCGTCTTCGTCCCACGGAGGACGAGGAAACAGTCGAACGGCGACGGTGTCGCACCGACAGAGTTCTGGTAGAATCCTATCTCTTCGTCGAGGTCCGCGTCGTCGGTGACGAGTGCGCCGCCGACGATGTCGGAGTGGCCGCCGAGGTACTTCGTCAGCGAGTGCGAGACGATGTCCGCGCCGTGTTCGAGGGGGCGCTGGAGGTACGGCGTCGCGAAGGTGTTGTCGACGGCACAGAGCGCGTCTACGTCGTGTGCGATGTCTGCGAGGGCGTCGATGTCGTTGACGCGCATGAGTGGGTTCGTCGGCGTCTCGACCCACACGAGCGCCGTCTCGTCGCGGACGGCGTCGCGGACGGCATCGTGGTCCGTCGTCTCGACGAAGTCGAACTCGAGGTCGTACTTCTCGTAGACCTGCGTGAAGATGCGGTGGGTACCGCCGTACACGTCGTTGCCGGCGACGACGTGATCGCCCGCTTCGAGGAGGTTGAGCACGGTGTTGATTGCGCCCATCCCAGAGGAGAACGCACGACCGTACGACCCACCTTCGAGCGCTGCGAGGTTCGATTCGAGGTCGGCTCGTGTCGGGTTGCCCGTTCGGGAGTATTCGTACCCGCGGTGGTCGCCAGGTCCGTCCTGCGCGTACGTCGAGTTCGCGTAGATAGGCGTCATGAGCGCGCCCGTCTCCTCGTCGGGTTCTTGGCCGGCGTGGATGGCGCGCGTCTCGATGC
Organism: Haloferax profundi; assembly: GCF_001469865.1. Taxonomy (GTDB): domain Archaea; phylum Halobacteriota; class Halobacteria; order Halobacteriales; family Haloferacaceae; genus Haloferax; species Haloferax profundi. Next base: position 40,437 of record NZ_LOPV01000171.1, on the reverse strand, counting down.
GTCGCTCGTCTTCAGACATACGCGAATCCCCGCGCCCGCTCGGGTTAAGTCCGTCCCTCCCGCGCGACCACGCGGGAGACACACACGCGCGGTTCGTAACGTGCAATTTATAATGGCGACGCAAGTACTCGTTCTCACGACTATGCCGAGCTCCAATGGTCCAATGAAGGGGACGCGAGGAAAGCTCTCGAACAAACCGCGCGAGCGCGGTACTTCGCCGCCGCAGCGCTCTATCGCCGAATTCGAAGACGGACAGAAGGTCCACCTCAACCTCGACCCGAGCGTGCGCGAGGGACGCTTCCACCCACGTTTCAACGGTCTCACCGGTGAGGTCGTCGGAAAGCAGGGCCGTGCGTTCAAGGTCCAGATCAACGACGGTGGCAAAGAGAAGTTGGTCATCGTCCGGCCCGCTCACCTGCGCGCCCAGAAGTAAGCGATGACCATCTTCAAAGAGAAGCTCGACGAGGAGTATCTGACCACGTCTGAGGTCAAAGAACTCCTCGCCGAGGTTGAGGCGGAACGCGCTGCCGACGAAGAGCGCGAGATGCGCTACGAACTGGCGCGTGCAATCGAACACGTCAACCGGTTCGCCCACCTCGACCCCGAGGAATCTCGCGAACTCGTCGAGGAGCTCGCCGAACTCGAGAAAGTAGACGGCCCCACCGCAATCAAAATCGCGGACCTCCTGCCGGAGTCCCGCGACGAACTGCGTGCGGTGTTCGCCCAGCAACGGTACGCACTCTCTGGCGACGAACTCGACGAGATTCTCAACGTCGTCGCCAAGTACGTCTGAACGGGCGACCACGCGGCCAACTATTTAAATAGAGCCTCGTCGTATCTACTGACATGACAGCTTCGGAGAGCGGTGACGCCGACGCAACGGCCGAGTACGCCGTCTTGCTCGACGTGCTTCGGCACGGGCGTCAAGACGACGGGCGACGACGGTTCGACGCTGACCCCATCGCTTACGCGCTCGACGAGTCGAACTTCCGTCTCCTCGAGTTGACGCTGGCTGAAGACGCAGACGTGAGCATCGGTGACCGCGTCGTCGTGTCACCGGTTGCAGACCGCGAAATCGTCAAGCAGGTCGAACAGTTGTCCTACGGCGACCTCTCGAACACGGCGGACTCCGAGTTAGAGTACGTCGTCGCAGACATCGTCGACGCCGACGAAGCGCGCTTCGTCGACTTCTACAACGACGCGCAACCCATCACACTTCGCCTGCACCAACTCAACTTGCTCCCTGGCATCGGGAAGAAACTCCGGGACAAGATTCTCGAAGAGCGGAAGCGCTACGGTCCGTTCGAATCGTTCGAAGACCTCCAAGAGCGCGTCTCGGGGCTTCACCACCCGAAGGAAGTCGTCGTCGAACGCATCCTCGAAGAACTCCACGGCGACGACGTGAAGTACAAGACGTTCGTCCGACCTGACCAATAAGCGGAGCGGGACTTTTACCCGCACTCACGCGTTAGGACCGCCAATGACGAGCGACGGCAGCGAACAGGTCCGTGCGTCCGGCGCGCGCGACCCGGACGCACTCATCCGCCGGGCAGGCGTCCGCGGTGACCCAGACCGAGACCAGCACTTCCTCGTCGACGACCGTGTCGTCGACCGAATTCCGACGTACCTCCCCGAGGGGACAGACCTGTCCCACGTCCTCGAAATCGGTGGCGGTCCGGGCGTCCTGACCGACCGACTGCTGGAGGTTGCCGACCGCGTGACCGTCGTCGAACAAGACGAGACGTTCGCTGCGCACCTGCGCCGCGAGTTCACCGAGGAAGTCGAAGACGGCCGTCTCACGGTCGTCGACGGCGACGCACTGGCAGTCGACCTCCCCGAGTTCACGGCGTGCGTCTCGAACCTCCCGTACGGCATCTCCTCGGAGATAGCGTTCCGTCTCCTTCCGCGCGGCAAACCGCTCGTGCTCATGTTCCAAAAGGAGTTCGGCGAGCGAATGGCCGCCGAGTCGGGGACGTCCGAGTACGGTCGACTCTCGGTGAGCGCCCAGCACTACGGCGACGTGCACGTCTGTGAAATCGTCCCGCGCGAAGCGTTCGACCCGCAACCGGCGGTCCAGAGTGCTATCGTCCGTGTAACGCCGCGCGAACCCGATTACGAAGTCGACGACGAGGAGTTCTTCCTCGACTTCGTGAAGGCGTTGTTCACCCAGCGCCGCAAGACGATTCGCAACGGTATCCGAAACACGGCACACATCTCTGGATTGGCCGACCCCGACGCCGTCGTCGAGGCGGCGGACGAAGACGTCCTTCGGAAACGTGCCGGAAACATGGCACCCACCGAGTTCGCCGAACTCGCCCAACTGGCCGCAGACGTCGGCTTGTAAGTCGTGTCACTCCCCGTGTCCGTCTCGAATATGTCCCCTAAACCATCTCTGTCCACGACGTTGCCCATGTCCTCCCCACTCCCTCCTTCAACCGTGTCCACTCACGCACCGACGACGACCACACTCCAGAGTGTCGTCCCGATAGATTTCGCGACGTTGCTGCCGTCGGTCGAACTCCGCCTCGTGGCGAGCGTGCTCACTATCGCCGCCATCGTCGCCGTCTGGGCACTCGGTGCGCGACTGCACGACGTCGACACCGAGGGGTTCTCGTCGGCCCTCTGGCACCTCACGGTCACGCTGTTCCGCCTCGTCGGCGTCGTCTTCGGTGGGGCGTTCCTGTTCTTGATTTGGTCGAGTTCTGGTGACATCGCCACGCTCTCCCAACAGTACGGCCTCGGCACCGACACACTCGTCCAGGTTGGTCTCTCGGCAGCGTTCCTCGCAGGAGCGTACGTAGTGACCACCGTCCTCGGGCGCCTCATCAAGGAGGTTGCGAGCACTCGTCCGGAGATATCCGACCACCAGCGCGAGATTATCTTTCGTCTGGCACAGGTTTCGACCTACCTCGTCGCGTTCGTCGTCATCCTCGGCATCTGGCAGGCGGACCTCGGCGGTATCCTCGTCGGGGCAGGGTTCCTCGGCATCGTCGTCGGGATGGCCGCCAGACAAACGCTCGGAGCCCTCATCGCGGGATTCGTCTTGATGTTCTCTCGCCCCTTCGAAATCGGCGACTGGGTCGAAGTCGGAAACCACGAGGGTATCGTCACCGACATCACGGTCGTGAACACCCGAATCCAGACGTTCGACGGTGAGTACGTCATGATTCCGAACGACGTGGTGAGTTCCGAGAGCCTCGTCAACCGGAGTCGGAAGGGTCGACTCCGCCTCGACATCGAAGTCGGCGTCGACTACGAGGCAGACCTGGACCACGCGGCGTCCGTGGCACAGGAGGCCGTCGAGGAACTCGACGAGACACTCTCTGTGCCGCAACCGCAAATCGTCGCCAAACGGTTCGACGACTCCGCCGTCGTCCTCGGCGTGCGGCCGTGGATAGACCGTCCGAGTGCGCGCCGAAAGTGGAAGGCACAGACTGCGGTCATCGGGGCCGTTCGAGACGCCTTCGAGGAAGAAGATATCACCATCCCGTTCCCACAGCGCGAACTCTCGTCGCGAGACCAGTCGGGGCCGATTCCGCTCACTGAGGAATCACCGCGAGGAATCCCTGAAACCAATGGAAGTTCGAGCACATCGAGCGAGGGCGACCGATGACGGACCTCGCAGAACGACGAGGGATGAACACCACGGTCTACCAACCGGCCGAAGATTCGGGACTCCTCGCACAGGCGGCTATCGGACGTGTCTCGGGGCGCGTCCTCGAAGTCGGCACGGGGTCCGGATGGGTTGCCTCCCAACTCGTCCAGAAGACGGACGCCGACGTGGTCGCGAGCGACCTGAACCCGCACGCGTGCGCGCAGGCGGCCGAGCGTTCGGCGAACCTTCGCGAAGACGGTCACCGCGGGTTCGACGTCGTTCGCGGGAACCTCGTCGACCCCTTCTGCGACGACTCGTTCGACGCCGTCGCGTTCAACCCACCGTACCTCCCCGAGGACCTCGAAGCGGCACGCGACGACTGGATGGAAGTCGCACTCACCGGCGGAGAAGACGGCCGAGAAATCATCGACCCCTTCCTCGACACGGTCGGTCGGGTCCTCAAACCAGACGGTGAGGTACTCCTCCTCGTGAGCAGTCTCACTGGGTACGACGAGGTACTCGCTCGGGCCGAGGCGAACGGATTCGGCCACGACGTCGTCGTCCAGGAGTCGTACCCCTACGAGACGCTCTCGGTTCTCGCCCTAAAATAACTGTGGCGCATTTGTCCATACAGGAAATATTATACGCCGTCATTTCTTAGCGGCGAGTGATGACTGAACTCGTCTCGACGACACCGGGGCTGTATCCCCTCCCGGATTGGGCGAAACAAGACCTCTCCGACCTCAAAGGCCACCAGAAGCACGACCTCATCTCCGGCGACGAGGGCCCGGACATCGTGAGCGCCTACGACCGCGCCCGCGAGGAAGTCGTCTCCGAGCAGGTCGACGCTGGCCTCGACCACATCGTCGAAGGGCAACTCCGCTGGGACGACATGCTCGCGCACCCGCTGACGGTGCACGAGAACGTCGAGACCGGCGGCATCGTCCGCTACTACGACAACAACAACTTCTACCGCGACCCGCAGGTCCGCGGCGAATTGACGTTCTCCGGCGACGTGGCCGCCGAACTCGACAAGACGACTGACCTCCTCGGCGACGAATCGCTGCAGGCCGTCCTCCCCGGCCCGTACTCCCTCGCCGACCTCGCCACCGACGAGCACTACGGCGACGAAGCGGACTTCCTCGACGCCATCGGCGAGTTCCTCGCCGGTGAAGTCGACGCCTTCCCGGAACACGAGACGCTGTTCCTCCTCGAACCTTCCCTCGTCGAGTCGCCGCCAGGCGACGACATCGACGCGCAGGTCCCCGAAGCCATCTCCGCCGTGGCCGACGCGACGGACGCGAACGTGGTCGTTCACACCTACTGGGGGTCGCTCGAAGAGAAAGTCTACGCCCACCTGATGGACGCCGACGTGGACGCAATCGGCTTCGACTTCGTCGCCGGTGACCGCGACCAGACGTTCTACAACATCAACGAGTACGGCACGAAAGACAGCATCGCACTCGGTCTCGTCGACGGCCAGAACACGCTGGTCGAAGACCCCGAGACGGTCCGCGAACGCGTCGAGTGGACGCTCGACCGCGTACAGAACAAGACGTTCGACACCGCGTACGTGACCTCTAACACCGAACTGTTCTACCTGCCGGAGAACCGCGCCACGGAGAAACTCAGCGCCCTCGCTGCTGCTACCGAAGAGGAACTGGAGGTGGAAGCATGAGCCGAGGTGTCGAGAACCGCGAGCAGTTCCGTCCCGAGAACCACGAGAACGAGCACTTCCTGCTCACCACCGTCGTCGGGTCGTACCCGAAGCCCAAGTGGCTCAACCGCGCGAACGACCTCGCAGAGGACCCCGACTCCAAGTTCACCCAGGAACACCTCCACGAGGCCCACGACGACGCCTGTCGCGTCATCACGAACGAACACGAGCGTTCCGGCCTCGACACCGTCGTCGACGGCGAGATGCGCCGCGAGGAGATGGTCGAGTACTTCGCCCACCGCATCCCCGGCTACGAGTTCAACGGCCCAGTGAAGGTCTGGGGCCACAACTACTTCGACAAGCCCTCTGTCGTCGGCGAAGTCGAGTACGACGAACCGTGGCTTGTCGACGAGTTCGAGTTCACCCGTGACGTGGCCTCCAAGCCGGTCAAGGTGCCCATCACCGGCCCGTACACCCTCGCCAGTTGGTCGTTCAACGAGCACTACGACTCCGAAGCAGAACTCGCGTACGCGCTGGCCGACCTCGTCAACGAGGAAATCGAGCAACTCGTCGAGGCGGGCGCGACGTACATCCAAATCGACGAACCCGCGCTGGCGACGACGCCAGACGACCACGCCATCGTCGGTGAGTGTCTCGAACGCATCGTCTCGGGTGTTCCGGACGACGTTCGCATCGGCCTGCACGTCTGTTACGGCGACTACTCGCGCATCTACCCCGAACTCAACGACTACCCAATCGACGAGTTCGACGTGGAACTCTGCAACGGAGGCTACGAGCAGATAGACGTGTTCACCGACCCCGAGTTCGAACCTGACCTCGCCCTCGGCGTCGTGGACGTCCACGACGCAGAAGTCGAGTCGGTCGAAGAGATCAAAGAGAACATCAAACAGGGTCTGAAGGTCGTCCCGCCGGAGAAACTCACAATCTCTCCCGACTGCGGCGTGAAACTCCTGCCCCGCGAGGTGGCCTACCAGAAGATGGAGAACATGGTCACGGCCGCCCGTGAGGTCGAAGCAGAACTCGACGCTGGCGAAATCGACCTCGACGCCCCGGTCCAGTCGGCCGACTGACCCGTCTGGCCGCGCCTCGACGGCACACTCTGGGCGCTCGGTTCTCTCTCTTCTCGTTCCTGAAGGCGTTCCGTTCGTGTCTCTTCGTCCTACTGTTCAACGGGATGAGATTGTCGTCTATATAGAAATCTGCTCGATTTTATGCCGAAACACGTCGTCTCTCTACTGGGGTGGGAGACAGTGACAAACACACCAGCAGCGGGTGAATCGAGCGACGAGCAACAGTGGTTCCCGGTGGCACGGCGGAGTGTCCTGCGTGCCGCAGGGGCCTCGGCAGTCCTCCTCGGAATGGGGGCAGGGACGACTGTCGCACAGAGTGACGAAGACGGACAAGAGGGGACGCCACAGGACGACGGAGACAGTGACGACGACTCTCAGATGGACGGACTAGACCCGATATTCGGGCTCGCATCCGCAGGACCGAACCCCTGTATGGGGGACGCGAGTGAGGACTGCTTCGAGTCGTTCGACGTGCAACCGGCCCACGAAGTCGAGATGCACATCGACCTCCCGGAAGAATTGTTCCCGTTCACCGCACCGGGCGTCCTCGACGACGAGACTATCGAGAGCATCAACGCCGCCGTCACAGACGGGATGGTCGACACAGACGAACTAGACGACCCTGAGTTGGAGGTCACGGCGCAGACGCCGGCGGGCGAAGAAGTGACGCTGACCGTCGAAGAGATTGCAACGGCCCTCGCCGAGACGACGGCGTTCCACTTCCAACCGGCGGGGCTGGCAGTCGAACCCGGGGACGTGGTCCTCTTCAGTGCCGAGACGCCTGACCACGCCTTCGCGGCGTACCACCCACGCCACGGGAGACAGAACCTCGTCCCGGACGGAGTGGGGCCGATTTCGTCGCCGCTCGTGCCCGTCGGCGGATACTGGCTCTATCAGTTCGAGACGGAGGGCGTGTACGACGCTTACTGTCCGCCGCACGAACCGTTCGGTATGGTGATGCGCGTCGTCGTGGGTGACGGAACTGAGTCCACAGACGACGGTGACGACGAGATGGACGAGGAGTCCACGACGACTGCAGACGGCGGTGAGGAGACGAACGCCACGACGACGGCGTCTAGCGACGAGACCACGACACCCACAGAGAGTGGGGACGAAACGGATGGTCAGATGGACGGAGAGGCCATGGAAGACACCGGTCGGCCACCGACCGAGGAGAACAACCTGGCGTCCATCCTCGGTGGTCTCGACCCGAACGTCCCGAGTGCAGCAGCAGCATTGGACTCTGCAGCACTCGACCCGCAGACCATCGTCGACGAAGGGTCCGTCTCGTGGGACGACGTGGTCAGCGACCACCGCGGTGGTGGAGACGACGAAGACGACGAAGACGAGAGCGCCTGAGCGAACACACCGCTCTATTTTTCCAAGAGTCAGTCGCGAACTGAACTGGACTACCCTGTGCTGTCCTGTACTACGCTCGCTCAGTTTCGAACGCCTGCTCAGTGTGGCCCGTAGACGTTCGGTACGTATCGACGCGCCACGTACCGTCCGCCCCCCGGACGAGTGGGAGTTCGGTCCCCACTGCGTCCGATATCTCGTCGGGGAAGACGCCACACGCCGCGGCGACTCGTTCGAGTCGCGAATCACCGGTCAGTTGGTTCGGAAACGGTACCCAGAGGCGTGCTCTCCTGTCGTCGGGCGTCGCGAGTGCGAGGTCGAATCTGACGCCATCGTTCAGCGAGAGGCGTGAGAACCCGTGTTTCCCCCGTCGTCGTTCCGGTACGACGGCAGTGACGACGCCGGAATCGACGTGGTCGAGGGCGCGCAACCCTGCGACCTTGAGTTCGACGTCACGGATGTCGGTCGGACCGAGGACGACCGGTCGAGCGAGCGCCAAGGCGTTCGTCGCGAGTCGTGCAGTCACCCACGCGGCGACTGCCGTCGCCCCGAGCATCGCAACCGCGCCCACGAAGAACATCACCAAGAGCGTGATGAGGACGAGTTCCAGTTCCACCATGTCCTCTCTTTGGCCGGCGACGAGCAAAGCGATTATTTGCGCCAGACCTGACGGTCACGACCTGTAGAGGGTGTCGTCGCCGCACCCAACCGAAGAGGGGCCGATGATATCACGACCCACACCGAGTCGAGGACAGAACCCTCGTCTCGGTGAAGAGCGCGGACGAGCGGCGACCACCGAAGATGGCCGTCGCTCTGTCGGGAGAAAACGTGGAAAATCGAGACGAGAACTTACTCGTAGAGCCAGGTCTCGTCGATGCGCTCGTAGTCGACCAGTTCGTCTTCGTCGAAGAACAGGTCGATTTCGCGCTCGTTTGCGCCCTCGTCCTCGTTGTCGGAGCCGTGGATGACGTTCCGACCGAGGTCGAGACCGTAGTCGCCGCGGATGGTACCGGGGGCGGACTCGGCGGGGTCGGTCTCGCCCATCATACGGCGGACCTGACGCGTCGCGTCCTGTCCTTCCCAGACCATCGCGAAGACGGGACCGGACGTGATGAAGTCGACGAGGCCCTCGAAGAACGGCTTGCCTTCGTGCTCGCCGTAGTGTTCGTGGGCGAGTTCCTCGCTAATCTGCATGAACTTGCCGCCGACCATCTTCAGACCACGCTCTTCGAAGCGGGAGACGATGTCGCCGATGAGGCCACGCTGGACGCCGTCCGGCTTGACCATCACGAAGGTACGCTCGGCGTCGGACATCAGTTGTCCTCCTCCGCACGACCACGTGCGCGTCGGCCGGCTTCCGTCCACTCGAGGTCACGGGCCTCGCGACCGAGGAAGTAGTTCTTCTCGGCCTTCGAGTTCTTGAAGTGGAGGATGGTTCCGTCGACCTTGACGTACATCGTACCCGTTCCGGGTTCGATCTCTTCACCGCTGTAGTCGCAGGTTCGTTTCTCGACCATCGTTATTGCCCTCCAATGGAGTCGGCGTCACGCTGGGTCTCGCGGAGCTGAAGGATGTCGCCCTCGCGGACAGGACCCAGCACGTTTCGCGTGATGATACGGCCCTTGTTGGAGCCCTCACGGATGCGGCATTTGACCTGCATGGCCTCGCCGTGCATCCCAGTCTTTCCAACGACTTCGATGACTTCCGCAGGCGTCGAGTCGCTGGCTTGTTCGTCCGCGCTCATGGTCGGTTATCGAAGGTCCTCGACCTTAGTCGCGATGTCTTCGACATCGTCGGACGCTTCGCCAGCGTCGACGATGGCGGCAGCGGCGCTGCCGACTTCGAGACCAGCGGCGTGGCCGATGTCGTCTTGGGTCTCGACGAAGATGAACGGGATGCCCTTCTCGTCTGCGAGTTCGGGGAGGTGCATGACGATCTCCTCGGGGGAGACGTCCTCCGCGATGAGGACGAGCTGGGCGTTGCCGCGCTCGATGGACTTGGTCGTTTCGTTGGTTCCTTTCTTCACGATGCCGGTATCTCGGGCGACCTCGAGCGCCTCGACGGCGCTGTCAGCGAGGTCGGCCGGTACGTCGAAATCTACGTAGACTGCCATTGTTGTTCACCTAAATCCTGCTCGCGGGCTCGACTCCCTCGCCGGCGTCACCAGTCGGTCGGAATCGACCGGTGGGCACAATCCCTACGGCGAGGAGGTTCATCAACCCCGGACAGGCTGTAACCATTCCTTGCTTCGGACCCCATAAAAGCGCTTTCAAAATCTCGACGGCGTGGTACGCGTCCGCACGCCCCAGGAATCGGCGTTCTCGGCCGCGAGAAATTCGGTGAAGAATGATGCAAATTTCCCCGAAAAATCAGACCAGGCCCCCACGAGTCGCGTCACTCCCGGGGCGACCCGACCGAAGGAAGTGAATACGCTCGCTGGGAAACGAGGGGTATGACCAGTTCCGGGGAGGACACTCCGTCCGGCGACGACGCCGAAACGCTGGACGTGGAGTCACTCGCGGCCACTCGCCGCGACGAGGCGATGGACAGCGACCAGCGCCGACTCCTCGTCTTCGCCGGTGACAGAGACGCCGGTATCGACGCCGCGTTCGACGTCGTTCGCGGAGCGGACGTTCCGGACGACGAAGTGACGTTCGTCACGACCCGCGAAGGGTTCCGATTCGACCGCGTCGAACCGCGACAGGCGTCACGCCTCCTCGGGACCACGCGCACTATCGTCGTCCTCGACGCCCACGAGGACTTCTCGGCCAACACGCTCGGACGCGTCGCCGGCGCTGTCGACGGCGGCGGCCTCCTCGTCCTCCTCACGCCGCCCCCCGACGAGTGGGTCGCGCGCCGTGACTCGTTCGACGAGCGTCTCGCCGTCCCACCGTTTACCACCGCAGACGTGAGCGACCGCTTCCGTGGCCGACTCGTCTCGACGCTCCGCGACCACCCCGGCATCGCACTCGTGGACCTCGACACCGGCACCGTCGAACGAGACGGCGCGTACAGACAAGGAATCACGTTCGACACGTCGCTTCCGACCGTCCCGAGAGAGCGGCGATTCCCACGCCGTGGCTACGAAGACTGTCTCACCGCCGACCAAGCCGATGCACTCGAAGCGCTCGAAGCACTCGCCGAACCCGGAAACGCCGTCGTCGTCGAAGCGGACCGCGGGCGCGGAAAGTCCAGTGCGGCGGGCCTCGCCGCCGGGAGTCTCGCCGCCGAGGGACGCGACGTGGTCGTCACCGCTCCCGGCCGACGCAACGCCGCCGAAGTGTTCGTCCGCACCGAGCGACTCCTCAGAGAACTCGACCTGTACGACACCGGGAGTGCCGACGAGTTCGACCTCTCGTCGTCGCGTGGGGGTCGCGTCCGATACGTTCCACCCACCGAGGCGGGGGCTGCAGCAGCAGATGCCGACGCCCTCGTCGTCGACGAGGCTGCCGCGCTCCCGGTTCGACTCCTCACGTCGTTCCTCGACGCGCCCTCGGTCGCGTTCTGTACCACTGTCCGCGGGTACGAAGGCGCCGGACGCGGATTCGCCGTCAGGTTCCGGGACCGACTCGACGACTCCGACCACGAGGTCACCGACGTGCGACTCGACGACCCGATTCGGTACGCCGCCGGCGACCCAGTAGAGTCGTGGACGTTCAGGGCGCTCTTGCTCGATGCTCGTCCTCCAGTCGCCCAGTTGATCACCGAGGCGACCCCACACAACGTGGAGTACAGGACGCTCACGCCGGACGAACTCCTCGCCGACGAACACCTCATGCGAGAGGCGTTCGGTCTGCTCGTCCTCGCTCACTACCGGACCGAACCAGACGACTTGGCCCGCCTCCTCGACGCGCCAAACCTAACGCTCCGGGCGCTGACTTACGAGGACCGCATCGTCTCTGTCGCCTTGCTCGCCCGCGAGGGTAACCTCGACGCCGAAACGCGCCGCCACATGTACGACGGCGGTCGAATTCGCGGGAACATGCTGCCCGACGTGTTCACGAGTCAACTCCGTGACGAGGACGCCGGCGTCCCGGTCGGCTATCGCGTGATGCGCATCGCGACACACCACGTCGTCCGGTCGTCTGGACTCGGGTCGCACCTACTTTCGGCGATTCGTGACGAGTTCGACGGCGACGTGGACTACCTCGGCGTCGGGTTCGGTGCGACGCCCGAACTCCTCTCGTTCTGGCGCGAGAACGACTACGGGACTGTCCACCTCTCGACCACCCGGAACGACACGAGCGGCGAATACTCCGCACTGATGTTGCTCCCACTCTCGCCAGCGGGGCACACCCTCCACGACAGACACGCCGCGTGGTTCGTCCAGCGCATCGGCGACGTACTCGGCGACGCACTCTCCGATTTGGACCCGGACGTCGCGCGCGCAGCACTCGCCTCTGTCGGGCACTCTTCGGAAGGAGGACCCGGCGACGCGGACGACGAACCACTGCTCTCTGACTACGAGTGGCGCGTCGTGGTTGGGGCATCCTACGGCCCCGGTCTGTACACGACGGCACCGGGTGCGTTCCGTCGCCTCGCGCTCGCGCACCTGACCTCCCCTGAGCGTGTCTCGCTCTCCGACCGGGAGGAGCGTCTACTCGTCCGGAAGGTGTTGCAGACCCATCCGTGGTCCGCCGTCGCCGACGAACTCGACTTTCACTCGACTGCGCAGTGTATGCGCGCTCTCGGGGACGCCTACGAACCACTGGTCGACGAGTACGGCGGCGAGGTGGCGCACGACGAACGCGAACGGTATCAGTAGGTCACAGCGGGCGAGACTCCCCGGCGGTACACCGATAGTCGTCGGCGACGATGGTCGACTATGGCCGAGTGTAGCCAAGACGGGTGTGAGAACGTCGCCGCGGTCAGACTCTACATCCCGTGGGACGCAGACAGAGACGTCTGTACGGCACACGGACGGGCGCTCGTACAACAGGACGGCGTCGTCGCTGAACCACTCGATGGCGCAGAAAAGGACTGGTCGTAAGGCAGCGGTTCACCGGAGCGAGACGGCCATCATCACTTCGTCGACGTACTCGCCGTCTATCTTGTAGTGGTCCTCGCGGACCGCTTCTGTCTCCCACCCGTGGCCTTCGAGGAACTCGATTGCCGTCTCGTTGGTCGCGGGGACGCTGTTGTACAGTTTCTCGAATCCGTGGTCGCGTGCCCACTCGACGCCCTGTTCGAGGAGGCGACTCCCGATGCCGTGGCCGCGGTACTCGGGTCGGGTGCCGACGGTGAGGACGGCCGTGTGACTCAGTTTCTCTGCTTCGGGCAGGTCGAGGTGGACCCATCCCGCGAGTTCCTCTTCGACGGTGCCGACGAACACCATCCGGGAACTGACCTCGTTGTGTCGGAGGACGACTTCTTCGTGGTCGAGGACGTCGGCGACTGTCTCGGCTTCGATGTAGCGCCCTTCGTCGGCGACTTCGTGGATGGCCTCGACGAGGCTCTCTAAGTCGACGTTCTGTGCCATCCGAATCGTCACCTCCAGGTCGCCGAGTTCGACTGTCTGTTCTTTCTCTGGCGCGTACGCCACCTCGACGTGCTTTCCGACCTTTCGGATGTAGCCGTCTCGTCGCAGAATCGTCAGGTGCGCACCGAGGGCCGCCGGGTCGAAGTTGAGCGCGCGCCGTACCTCGTCTTCTCTGACGGTGCCGTGACGTTCGATGTATTCGTAGATGTCCTTGCGGTCCTTGTGACCGAAGTTAAGACTGTCAGTGACTTCCATGGTACACAATCACAGGCATGGTTAATAATTGTTGTTCGTGATGAATTGAGAGAAGTTCTGGTTCGGTTCGCCGACGCCGGAATCCGGTGTTCAGCGAAAATCGAGCGACTCCGCGGAGGTGGAGCGAGAGCCTCAGTACCGTGCGGGCACGCAGGTCAAGAGTTGGGCCGTGTCGCGGACGTTGTGCGTCCTGAGAAGCACCTCCGCCGCCTCACGAATGGTGAAGTCGGCGTCGAGTTCGACGCCGTAACACCGGGCGTACAGCGTCAACCAGTCGTTGAGCGCGCGGTGGAGGAGTCGGAACTCCTCGCGGGTGAACTCGACCATGCGCCCGCCAGTTCGCGCTTCGATGTAGAGCGAGACTGCGGGTCCGACGCCGTCGCGGGCGCACGCCAGCGCTCGCTCGTCTGCCGCGGATTCGTCCGGAGGGTCGAATCGCTCTCGGGCCTGCCGGGCCTCGGCGGCGAGACTCCGAACCCGTTCGCCGAACCGGACGTGTTCTGGGTCGCGTTCACGGCCCTCTGGTCGACGCTCGTCGCCGTCTCGCGCCGACTGTACTGTGTCCCCAGTCACGATATCATCCCCACTTGAACTCGACACCCTTGTCGCCGCGCGGGTGCGTCCACTCGGTATCGGCGACGACGGCGCACGTGCCGCACTCCACGCACGGTTGCGTGTCGAGGCTGACGACACGTTCTTCGGACCCGTTCGTCCGCACGAGTTCTTCGCGGTAACAGCCACCACCGAAGTCCACCGCAGAGACGGGACAGGCCGCCACGGCAGCACCACTTGCCTCCCAAGAGTTGTCGAGCACTGTGATGTGCGGGTTCCCGATGTCGGTGTCGTAGGTCAGGTCGCCGATGCGTTCTTCGAGACTCGGCGGGGTGACGGAACTGGTCTCACGGACCGGCGTCCCGAGTTCCTCTGCGATGACCGTCGGGAGCGTGACGTACGGCGTCTGCGTGTCCGGAATCATCGACGAGAGTGCCGGGACGTTGTAGAGGCGTTCGAGTTGCCCGGACAGCGCTCGGATGCCGGCGCGCCCCACGAACGACGTGAGGACGCTTTCGACGATGTCGGTGACTCCGTCGTCTTCGGTGACGCCGCGGAACATCTCGTACCCGCGTGGGCGGAGTTTCTGCATCACGCCTTCGCTCCGAAGCAAGTGCGCGTAGCGCGTCCCCGCTTTCTCGGGTTCGTTCCGGGACTTCGCCTGCGCGTACGCCTCGGCCGCGAGTGCACCCGCGGTGACGGCGTGGTTCATCCCCTTGATGATGGGGCCTTGTGCTTGCATCTGGCCGGCGGCGTCGCCGACGACGAGGAGGCGGCCGAAGTGCGGTTCGCGCAGTGCCACCTTCTTCGAGTCGGGGACGAGTTTCGCGCTGTACTCCAGTTCCGTGTAGTCGTCGCCCAACCACTGCGCGAGGAGTGGGTGGGTCAACATGGCGTCGAGGAGTTCGTGCGGTTCGGCCTGTTCGGCCACGAGGCTGTCGAGGTGGAAGACGGTCCCCAGCGACAGCGTGTCGCGGTTCGTGTAGAGGAACCCGCCACCGCGAACGCCCTGGAACAGGTCGCCGGAGAACAGGTGGGCCGCGCCTTCGTCCTCGCCCACGTCGAAGCGGTCGGCGATGACGTCGTTCGGCATGTCGACGACGGCTTTGACGCCCTGGAACCACTCTTCTGGTTCGTCCCAGTCCATCAACCCCGCGTCACGGGCGAGTTCGGAGTTTACCCCGTCGGCGGCGACGATGACGTCGGCCGTAATCGGGTCGAGTTCGTCCGTCTCGACGCCGACGATTTTGCCCTCTTCGCGGAGCAGGCCGGTGACGTGGACGCCGGTCAACAGTCCCCCGCCTGTCTCGCGCGTGCGTTCGTGGACGCGGTCTTCGAGCCACGAGTCCATCTTCCGTCGGAGGACGGAGTCAGACCACTCAGTGTCGTGTTCGTGGAGTTTCGTCAGGTCGAACGACTCCACCTTGTCGCCGGCGAGGTTGTGGATTCGGTACTTCGTAATCGGCCGTTCCGACGCCTCCTCGCGGAATCCGGGGAAGAGGTCGTCGATGGTGTAGGGCGCAGATTCCTCCGCGTAGATGAGACCACCAGAGACGTTCTTCGACCCGGCTTCGGCCCCGCGTTCGAGGACGAGTGTCTCGATGCCGTAGTTCGCGAACGTCGCTGCTGCCGCCGCACCACCGGGGCCTGCCCCGACGACGAGTGCTTCGTAGTGTTCGTAGTCGCTCATTGTGAGTCACCTCGTTCGCCTGCGACGCCTCCGTCGCTGGCCACCGCCGCCTCGAACCGTCCTTGTTTCAACGCCTCTGTCAGTCGCGGGAGCACCTCGAACAGGTCGCCTTCGATGAAGTAGTCGGAGAAGTCGCGGATGCGCGCGTCGGGGTCGGTGTTGATGGCGATAATCGTGTCCGACTCGTCCACGCCGACCTTGTGCTGTATCGCGCCGGAGATACCCGCCGCGATGTACAGTTTGGGCGCGACGACCTGTCCAGTCTCGCCGATTTGTCTGTCTTCGTGGGTGTACTGCTCGACGTGACCGTCGAACTGGAACGACCCGGTGACGATACCACGCGTGACGCCGACTTCGGCGTCTTCGAACTGGTCTGCGAGTTCCAACACCAGTTCGACGCCTTTCGTCGGGTTGTCACCGATACCACGGCCGAAGGCCACGATGACCTCGTGGCCAGTCAGGTCGATACCCTCGTCTAGCTGGTCCCACTCGGTCACGGAGACGCGGAACCAGTCGTCGTCGAGGGGTGCGTCGTGTTCGACGACGATGCCCTCACGCTCTGGGTCGGCCTCGGGGATGTCGAAACTTCCCGGGATGACAGACCCACCCTGTGGGTGGAACTCGCGTCGCGGGTTGTCGAGACACAGAATCGTCGAATACTCGAACCCGGAGAAGTCGGGACGCTTCATGTGTAAGACGCGCTCGAACTCCTTCTTCTCGCCGGCGACACCGGTCTTGACCGGGTTCGAGATGACCTGATTTTCGATGTACAGGCCCGAACAGTCGCTGGCGAGGCCAGAGTCGAGTTCGGCCTGCACCAGCGCCGAGAGGTCACGGCCGTTGTTCGTCGCTGGGAAGAGGGTGTACCGCGGTTTGTCGTAGTCGCGCCACTCTTCGTCTCGGCCGTCCACCACTTCGCCGCGGTTGTGGGTTGCCCCGGCGCGGGCCATATCGCAGAATATCTCGGTGTAGGGCTTGTGCTGGAAGCGTTCGAGTCGGTCGTCTTCGCGGACGACGACCACGTCCGCCCCGTAGGCGATAACGTCGTCCACGTGTTTCGACACGTCCGACCCGATGAGGACGGCGACGACGCGTTCGTCGGCGTCGTAGTCGTCGTTGTACTGGTCCATCAGTTCGCGGGCTTTCCCGAGCATCTCTTTCGACACGTCGACGAGTTCGCCGGCCTGCGTCTCGCAGTAGACCCACATGTCCTCGTAGACGCCGCCGTGGAGCGACCGGACGTGGCGCTTGTCGCGCGTCGGGTGGTCGAGGTCAGGATGTCGCTCTTCGGCGGTCCGTTCGTCCGCTTCGTCGACCATGACCTCCTCGTCGCTTCCCTGCACGGAGTCGATGCGCTTGTTGATGAGTCGCTTGACTGCCCCGCGGTCCTCACCCGCTTCTTCCGCTTCGAGGAGCGCTTCGAGTTCGTCTACCTCGTCGATGTTCTGGAGGGCGTTCCCCACGTCTGCGGTACTCATCGACGCGAGGTCGAGGCTTCCTGCGTCTGCGGGTTCCTCTTCGTCTTCAGAGAACTTCTCGATGCGACTCTCGATGAGTGCGATGACCGGGTCGCGGTTCTGGCCGCGGTGTTCTTTCTGGAGAATCTCCTCTAACTCGCCGACGTCTTCGATATCTTTGAGGGCTGGGCCGAGTTCCGAAATCTCGTACTCGCCCGGGTCGAAGTCAGTCATGGTCAGTCACCCTCCGCGGCCGCGGCGTCGCCACCCACTGCCGACTGCATCGCCTCCAGCACTTCTTGCATTCCATCGACGTCTTCCGGTTCGACCATCGTCGCCTCGCGCTCTGCCGGTGCCTTCGGAATCGGGTCGACAGACGAGACGATGGTCGGCGACCCGTCGAGGCCGATGTAGTCCGGGTCGACGTTGATGTCGGCGTGGTCCCACACCGTGAGGTAGTCCTCGTAGTCGGGTGCTCGCTCCGTCGTCGCCGCCCGGAGGTCCTTCAGAGTCAGTCGCTCCCCTGCCGAGCGATACGACGGGACGAACTCGGGGTCGGTGACGACGAACGCCGGCAGCGACACCTCCACAGTCTCTATCTCTTCGATGTCGCCTTCGACGAGGCGCTTCGCTCGCAACGTGCGTTCCTCCTCGTCGATATCGAGCGAGATGACGTGCGTCACGAGTGGCATGTCGAGACACCAGTTCGCCTGGGGGCCGGTGTGGCCCGTCTCCCCGTCTGCCGTCTTGAACCCCGCAAAGATGATATCCGGCATCTCGTCGAGATTCTCGATAGCGGCACTGAGCGTAATCGCCGTCGCCCACGTGTCCGCCGCCGCCATCTCGCGGTCCGAGACGAGATACAGGTCGTCGGCGTACACCGACTCCATCGCCTCTTGGAGGACTTCCTTGTATCCCGGTGGACCCATGCTCATCACGCTGACGTTGCCACCGTGTCGAACCCGCGTCTGAAGCGCCGCTTCCAGTGCGAACTGGTCGTTCGGGTTCATCACTGTGGGCGTCTTGCCGCGTTCGAGATGCCCGTCTTCGTCGAACGATACCTGTCCCTCTCGAAAGTCAGGGACCCCTTTGGTAAGTACCACCGTGTGCATTGAGAACACTCTCTCCTTAATGCTAGCTCATATTCATAATAATCTTTTGTGCTACCCCGTTGGAAAGTCAGCGAGGGCTGTTGCTCTCGAGTCGGGCAAATGGCCGCAGAGGAACCAACGACCGAGTAGTCGCGTCGACTAGATGCGTCCGGCGCGCCCCGGGTCGACGTCGATGGCGTCGACTGGGCAGACGTCGACACAGAGCATACAGTCGATACACTGGTCTTCGTGTGTCGGTTCGGCTTTGATGTCCGATTCGGGGTGGCCGGGTGTGTCGACCCACGTGAATACGTCCACCGGGCAGTCTTCGAGGCACGCACCGTCGGCGAGACAGATGTCGAAGTCGACGGCGACGTGCGTCCCGTGGATACCGAGTTTCTCTGGTGGGTCGGTAGGGCCCCAGACCGCAACACCACTCCCATCGTCGACGCGTTCTCGGTTCTCTTCGAAGGACGGGTCAATTGGCATGATTCTTGTTACCATTCCGTTGACGAGACAATAAATCATGCCCCGAATCCCGGTCCGAGAATTCTCGATGCGGTGATTACCTCTGGGGTGCAACGAGTGGGCATGGACCTGTTCTTCTGGGTCGCACTCGTCCTCCTCGTCCTCGGCGTCGTCGGGAGCGTCCTCCCGTTGCTCCCTGGCGCGGTGCTCTCTGTCGGTGGCGTCCTCGTCTACTGGTGGTCGACCGGGTTCACGGACCCTGGGCTCCTCGGCCTGTTTAGCCTCTTACTCGTCGGTTTCGTGGCAATCGCCACCGACTACGGTGCCGGAGTCATCGCCGCTCGCGTCGGTGGAGCATCGAGTCGCACGGCGCTCATCGCGGGTGTGGCTGGGTTCGTCCTCCTGTTCGTCCTCGGCCCGTTGGGGATGTTCATCGGCGTCGCTGGAACCGTCTTCGTCATCGAGTACCTCGAACACGAAGACGCCGAAGAGAGCGGGCGGCGCGCCCTCTACGCGACGGTCGGTGTTCTCGCGTCGTCCGTTGTGCAAGTCCTCCTCACGCTCTCGATGCTCGTCGGGTTCGTCGTCGTCGTGGTGCTGTAGGCGACGACACCCGTTCGACCGTCACACCCCGACTCAGTGTGTCGCGTGCGGTTCTACGCCGCGACGCCGTCGACGACACCGACTGACAGTGCGAGCAGCAGCAGCGCCACGAACAACAACACCCACCAGTTTCGCGAGACGAATCGAGCGGTTCGATATCTCATCCACTTTCACCCATGTTAACAATGGGCAATGTCGGACTTATGCGTTCTGGACACCAGAATTCGCTCTCCCACGACGTTCTGGGCAACCTGCACGATGGCTGTGCTCCCCTGTATTCACACCTCGGCGACGACTCGCGCCGGCGCACCGTCGGCGTCGACCCGAAGTGGCATCACGAGGAAGTCGAACGAGTGGTCGGTCGGGAGAGCCTCCAACCCGCGGAGGTTCTCCACGATGAGATTGCCAGCCCCGAGTACGGCGTGATGAACAGGGATTCTGCCGTCGCCGGCAGTCGGGTCGGGACTGAGTGCGTCGATACCGAGTGAGAATCCATGGTCGGCGCACAGTCGCCCCGTCTCCGGTGCGAGCGCCGGATGGTCGGCCATCTGGTCGGTTCCCCAGTCGTCTTCCCACCCGGTTCGGAAGACGAGACAATCCACGTCGGAATGCAGTTCGTTGGGTATGGCGTCCGGGGTGACGAGGCCGTTCGCACCCACGTCGCGGCAATCGACCACTCGGGCGGTGAATCGGAGGTCCTCGACGGAGTACGAGTCGAGCGTCGCACCGTCCGCCTCGGTGTGTGCCGGTGCATCGACGTGAGTGCCAGTGTGGGTCCCGAGGTGGAGACGAGAGACGCGATAGCTGTCCGCGTCGAAGTCCGCGTGCGATTCGACCGAGACGGGTGGGTCGCCGGGGTACGTCGGCATCCCGGACTCGACGCGACGAGTGAGGTCTACGAGGGTCACGACGTGCCCTACGTGGGCGTCGGTAAAACGAGTGTTCGTGGAGCGGTGAGTTCGTGCGAGAGGTGCGGGGCGCGAGGCCCCCACGACGTGGTCAGCTTACTTGTGCGCGAAGTAGACGAGCGTCTCGTCGTGGTCCGTCGTGTCCACGCGGACGAACCCGACGCGCTCGAACTGGACGAGTTCGCCCACGGGGACGTCGCCGAAGTCGGGTTCGGCGACACCGAGCACGTCGCCATCCATCGTGCGCATACGGACCGAGACGCCGTCTGCGGGTGCCCAGTGAATCACGGCCACGTCGCCCTCGCGGACGACGTCGAGGTCGTCGCCGGTGGCGACGAGTGTGTCGTCCTCGCGGCGGACTGCGCCGAAGCCTTTCAGCCAGACACGTTCACCCTCGGCGGGCACGTCGCCGGATTCGAGGAGGACGCTGTCACCGACCGGGATGTCGCGGGTGCCGCGCTCTTCGAAACTCGGGTGGAGTGGCGGGTGAGCGACGTCGGGGCCGCCTTCGACGGCGAACTCTCGTCCATCTCGAACGAGGAAGTAGCGGTCCGTCTCGTCGTCGACGAGGTCACGGTTGTTCGCGTAGATACTGGACATCGAGAGGTCGACGTTCGAGGTGGACGTGCCGAGTCCGACCATCGCGTCGACGATTGCCTGTCCGCGGATACCGCGGCGGCGGAGGCTCTTGATGGTCGGCACGCGCGGGTCGTCCCAGCCGTCGAGTTCGCCCGCGTCGATGAGTTCCTTGATGCTCGACGTGGACATCTTCACGTCGTACTCGTCGACCTGGACGTGGCCCCAGTGGATGACCTCGGGGTAGTCCCAGCCGAAGTAGTCGTAGACGAACCGCTGGCGCTTCGCGGAGTCTTGCAGGTCGATGCCGCGGATGATGTGCGTGACGCCCGTGAGGTGGTCGTCGACGCCGGACTGGAAGTCGAGCATGGGCCACGCCCGATAGTCTTCGGCCTCTGGCCGTGGGTGCGGCGTGTCTATCATGCGGAAGGCGACCCAGTCGCGCAGGGCGGGGTTCTTGTGTTCGATGTCGGTCTTGACGCGGAGGACCATCTCGCCGGAGGTGTACTCGCCGGCGACCATGTCCTCGAACTCTTCGAGCGTCGTCTCCGGGTCCTTGTCGCGGTGGGGGCACGGCTTGGCGTTGTTCTTGAGGTTCGAGAACTCCTCACCGGAACACGAACAGGTGTACGCGCCGCCCATCTCGATGAGTTCGCGGGCGTGGTCGTAGTACGTCTCGACGCGGTCCGAGGCGCGAATCACGTCGTCGGGGTCGAACCCGAGATAGTCGATATCTTCGAGGATGGCGTCGTACGCGCTCAGGTCGGGACGCTTCGTCTCCGGGTCGGTGTCGTCGAACCGGACGATGAACGACCCGTCGTACATGTCTTTGTACGTCCCGATGACGGCGGGCATACGGGCGTGGCCGAGGTGCCACGGGCCGTTGGGGTTCGGCGCGGCGCGCATCCGAACTTCGTCGTAGTCTTCGACGTTGGGAAGGTCGGGAAGGAGTGAGTCGTCTTCCTCGTCTTCTGCTTCCATCTCCGCGAGTTCCTCGGGCGCGAGTTCCTCCAGTCGGTCGCGCTTTTCGCCCGCCGAGAGTTGGTTGACTTCGGCGACGACGGGACCGATGAGTCCGGGAATCTCGCCGCCGTGCTGTCGGAACTCGGGGTTCTCGCCCATCAGTGGGCCCATGATGGCGCCCACGTCGGCGTCGCTGTCGTGTTTGACCGCGTTGAGGAGTGCGTGTTTCTCCGCTTCTCGCTCGACGCGTTCTCGAAGCTCGTCGTCCATTACCGTCCGATTCCGCGGCGCGCCTAAAAACAGGCCCGGATTGCGGGGAAGGGTCCTCGCGCGGGCAGGGGTACGTGAGTTGTTACCACGTCTGTGCAGATATGAGTTGCGGCGGTGACACGCAGAGCGCGAGAAAACGCGAGTTCGGACCTGAGTCCAACAGAAACGACTGCCGACGCCGGGGGGTTCAGTACCCGCGGGTGATGAGGTAGTCGGCGATGTCGCACAGCAGGTCGCTGGCCTCGTTGTCCGGGAGGACGTCGAGGCGCGCCTTCGCCTGCTCGGTGAGGTCTTCTGCCATCTCACGGGCGTAGTCGATGCTGCCGGCCGCTTCGAGTTCCTCGACGGCGGCTTCGACGTCTGCCTCGGTGAGTTCTTCGGCCGTGGCGGCGTCGACGAGGGTGTCCACGTCGATACCTTGCTGGCGTGCGTGCAGGGAGATGACCGTCTCCTTGTTTTCGACGAGGTCCGAACCTCGCTGCTTGCCCAGTTTCTCCGAGGGCACGGTCAGGTCGAGCACGTCGTCTTGAATCTGGAACGCGCTGCCGGACTCGATGCCGTACTGGTAGAGAGCTTCGACGACGTCGTCGTCGGCACCCATCAGGACTGCCGGGATGGCGGCCGCGGTACCGTAGAGGACTGCCGTCTTGAGTTCGACCATCTTGAGGTACTCGTCGGGGAGCACCTCGGTCCGTCGCTCGAAGTCGATGTCGAGCGCCTGCCCTTCACAGATTTGTGTGCAGGTGGTGGCGAGACGACGGACTGCTTCGAGGCCTGCCGCTGGGTCTGCGCCCGTCTTCGTCAGCAGTTCGAAGGCCTTCGCGTACAACGTGTCGCCCGCGAGAATCGCGGTTTCGGTGTCGTACTCTTTGTGGACTGCCGGGACGCCGCGTCGCAGGTCGTCGTCGTCCATGATGTCGTCGTGGATGAGGGTGAACGACTGGATGACCTCGATGCTCACGGCGGCAATCATCACGTCGATTGCCTCCCCGGTGAGCGTCGGGAACGCACGGTAGTCTTCCGACATCGGTTCCACGTCCGCGAGGGACTCGGCCGTCAAGAGCGAGACTGTCGGGCGGAGTCGCTTTCCACCGGCCTTCAGGAGGTACCGAGAAGCCTCGTACAGCCGTTCTGGCTCGGCCATCGGCACGTCCTCGTCGAGTGCATCGTTGACGAGTTCGCGTCGCTCGCGAATCGCCTCGAGCACTCGCTGTTCCGTCGCGTCCGAACTCATCACTCCACCAGTTGGATCATGTTGCCGTTCCGCGTCACGTGGACGTCGCGGCCGAGGGCGTAGCCCTGGCTCTCTGCGAGGTCCACGTACGGAGCGAAGCCCTTGAGGTTCTGGTGGGCCGGGATGACGTGCTGGGGCTGGAGTGCCTGCAGCATCTCGTAGTGCCCTTCCTCACGAAGGTGGCCGGAGACGTGGATGTCGTCGTAGATGCGAGCGCCCTGCATGCGCAGGAGACGCTCGGACTGGTAGCGCTGCCCTTCGTTGGTCGGTTCCGGGATGACGCGCGCCGAGAAGATGACCTTGTCACCGTCGTCGAGTTCGTACGGCGTCTCGCCGCGGCCCATGCGGGTGAGCATGGCGCGCGGTTCGCCCTGGTGGCCCGTGACGATGGGCAGGTAGTTCTCCTTGCCTTCCTTCATGATGCGCTTGAAGGTGCGGTCGACGGACTTGCGGTGGCCGTACATCCCGAGGTCGTCGGGGAGGTCGACGAAGCCGAGACGCTCGGCGGTGCCGGAGTACTTCTCCATCGAGCGACCGAGGAGGACAGGTTGTCGGCCGATGTCGTTCGCGAACTCGACGAGCGAGGAGACGCGCGAGATGTGCGACGAGAACGTCGTCGCGACGATGCCGCCGTCGTAGTCCTCGACGGAGGTCATGACGTCCTTGAGGTGGCGACGAGCGACGGATTCGGAGGGCGTGCGGCCCTTCCGACCGGCGTTCGTACAGTCCTCGATGTACGCGAGGACGCCGTTGCCCTCGCGGCCAATCTCGCGGAAGCGCTTCATGTCGATTGGGTCTTCGAGGACCGGCGAGTGGTCCATGCGCTTGTCGAGACCGTAGACGATGGCACCCTCGGGCGTGTGGAGGACCGGGTTGATGGCGTCGATGATGGAGTGGGTGACGTGGACGAACTCGAGTTCGACCTTTCCGGAGTCACCGATGGACATCGTCTCACCGGCGCTCATCTTGACGAGGTCGTTGTTGACGTTGAACTTGTTCTCGCCTTCGATTTGCTGTTTCACCAGTTCGATGGTGAACGGCGTCGCGACGACGGGAGCGTCGTAGCGGTGTGCCAGTTTGGAGATGGCACCGATGTGGTCGAGGTGGCCGTGCGTCGGCACGATTGCCTTCACGTCACCTTCGAGGTCACTCATGATACGGTCGTCCGGGATGGCGCCCATATCGATGAGGTCGAGGCTGTGCATCTTTTCTGTCTCAACGTTGTCGTGGATGAGGACCTGCGACAGGTTGAGACCCATGTCGAAGACGACAACGTCGTCTCCGGCACGGACGGCCGTCATCTGACGGCCGACTTCTTCGTATCCGCCTATGGTTGCGATTTCGATTTCCATGGTTTGTATCTCGATATTCCGAGCATCGAAAGCCACGATGTGGCGAAGGTGCTCACGGAAAGACGGGTGTCTGGGGGCCATCGGCCCCGGCGTCTTGCAGCTCGTCGGTCGATTGACCCCGCGTGCGAGGTGCGCCCGGCCGGTCGAAGTGAGCGCACCCGCACTTACCCGCGGGTTTCTGGTATCGGCACCTACTCACCGGGGTACTAAAAACTACGTGGGTTCATCGCGCCCGCACACCCGGTCGTAAAGGGAAGGGAAACGAGAGATAGGGTAGGGAACGAGAGATGGTGAAACGAAGGAGGGGAGAACAGAGAGACAGATGCGGAGACCGACCGGGGACGGACACGGATTCGACCGTCACGCCTCGCCCGACACCGACTTCGGCGGATAGCAGTCTGATAGCCCACGCTCGGTGACACTCTCTGATTCGTGCGGTTCGGCACCTTTAAGATAATTACGAGACGGAATTGAAACATGAGCGGTCGACCTCTCGACGTCCTCGAAGCGTCACTCGACGAACCTGTGACGGTTCTACTCAAGGACGGCAACGCATACTTCGGCGTCCTCGCTGGTTACGACCAGCACATGAACGTCGTACTCGAAGAAGCGCTGGACGAAGACACCGTGCCCGGGGATATCGAACTCGAGCAAGTCCAAGACACAACCATTATACGCGGCGATAACGTCGTCACCATCAAAGCATGACGGGTGCAGGAACCCCTAGCCAAGGAAAGAAGAACAAGACGACGCACGTGAAGTGCCGTCGCTGTGGCGAGAAGTCCTACCACGTGAAGAAGAAGGTCTGCTCGTCTTGCGGCTTCGGTAAGTCGAAGAAGCGTCGCAGCTACGCCTGGCAGTCGAAAGCCGGCGACAAATAACGACTCTCGACGGTCTCTGACCGTCACTTTGTCTTCTGTCTCGCCGTGACCCGGCGAGCAACAAACCCGCGTTCCTGACTCCCGGTCTGTCGTCTTTTCTATGCTATTCGGTACCACTAGGCTCTCGGAGAGACATCGCCTACTGTGAGGGGTGTCCTCGCCACCCATCGCTGACCGACTCCTACCTAGACTGCTATTGCCACCGAATCGGCACCATCAGCAGCCACTCGTCCCTCCACTAGACAATACACGATTGTGCATAATATCTGGTGTTGAAACCCGCAGTTACTGCATAAGGACGGGTTTTTTACCCCCTCCCCGCGCTATTTTCTTCCATGGCAAATGGGCGGGACGACTCCCACCACATCAGCGGACCAACCGAGAAGTGCGGTGTCGTCGGTGTCGCACTCGGCGACCGAGACGCTGCACGACCCCTGTACTACTCGCTGTACGCCCTCCAGCACCGAGGGCAAGAGTCCGCAGGCATCGTCACCCACGACGGGTTCCAACAACACAGCCACGTCCAGATGGGTCTCGTCGGAGACGCTTTCAGCGCGTCAGACCTCGACGGCCTAAACGGCCAGGCGGGCATCGGCCACGTCCGTTACCCGACTGCCGGCGACGTGACGAAATCCTGTGCGCAACCGTTTGCCGTCTCGTTCAAGTCGGGGTCGCTCGGCCTCGCACACAACGGCAACCTCGTGAACGCCGACGAACTCCGCGACGAACTGGAGAACTTCGGGCACGCGTTCACCTCGACGGGCGACACCGAGGTCATCGCCCACGACCTCGCCCGCAACCTCCTCGAAGAGGACCTCGTCCGCGCCGTCAAACGAACCATGGAGCGAATCCACGGGTCGTACGCGCTGACTATCATGCACGACGAGACGGTGCTGGGCGTCCGCGACCCAGAGGGGAACCGTCCGCTCTGCATCGGGAAACTCGACGATGGCTACGTCCTCGCGTCCGAGTCCGCCGCTATCGACACCCTCGACGGCGAACTCGTCCGCGACGTTCGACCGGGCGAACTCGTCGTCCTCGAACCCGACGGGTCCGGATTCGACTCCTATCAACTCGTCGAACGCGAAAACACGGCCCACTGCTTCTTCGAACACATCTACTTCGCCCGTCCCGACTCGGTGATGAACGACACCCTCGTCTACGAGGTACGCCGCGGTCTCGGACGCAAACTCTGGGAGGAAGCAGGTGTCGACACCGACGTGGTCATGCCCGTTCCCGACTCTGGCCGGGCGTTCGCCTCCGGGTACGCCGAGGCAGCACAGGAAGACGACGCGAGCGTCGAGTTCGCCGAAGGCCTGATGAAGAATCGCTACGTCGGCCGGACGTTCATCATGCCCACACAGGACGAACGCGAACGCGCCGTCCGCCTGAAACTCAACCCCATCAAGTCCACCGTCGAGGGGAAGTCCGTAACCCTCATCGACGACAGTATCGTGCGCGGAACGACGTCGAACCAACTCGTCCAACTGCTCCGTGAGGCTGGTGCCGAAGAGGTCCACATGCGCATCGGTGCGCCGCCGATTGTCGCGCCCTGTTACATGGGTATCAACATGGCCACGCGGGAGGAACTCATCGCCTCGGACAAGTCTGTCGACGAGGTCTGTGACACCATTCAGGCCGATAGCCTCTCGTACCTCTCTATCGACGCCGTCTCTGAAGTCCTCGAGAAGTCGCGTTCCGACCTCTGTCTCGGGTGTGTCACCGGTGAGTACCCCTACGACATCGACGGCGAAGAGACCGACCGAGACATCAGTCGCCCTGTCGTCGGTGCCGACGCCCCAGCAGACGACTGAGACACGCGTTCCGTCGTCTGTCATCGTCCGTGACTCTCACCGAGAGGCGTGCTAACATAATCAACGCGCCGTTTCTTTTCCTTCGCGTTCGTACGTTTACACGTACTTCGGCCCGTCAGAAACCGGGTGACGGAACGGAGTACAGACGGAGTGCGATACGACCGACGGGGCGACATGTGAATCAGCGAGACGTCTCGCCCAGCTCCGTCTCTGTGACCTGCCGGTCACACCACGTACCGACTACCTGTCCGAACGACTCTCGCATCGGGAACCGTTTCCGACAGCAGGTTCGGACAGGCAACTCCCTTGCCGTCTCAGTATACGACGTAGAGGAGGACGTAGACGACGTTACCCAGAACGAACGAGACCAGCCACAGCGACGCCGCGATGCGACCGAATCGGGCGTGTTGGGTGTCGAACACCTCGGAGAGAGGACGGGTCAACGCCAGCAACAGGACGTAGTAGACGATTGGCACACAGACGACGGCGAGGAGGATGTGAATCGCGAGCGTCGGCAGGTAGACGAACTGGTAGACTGCTTCAGGACCGGGGAACTCGGCGGTTCCCTGCACGACCACTTTGTAGAGGTAGAGGACGAGAAAGGTGGCGAAGAGGGCGAACGACGTGAGCATCATCCGCTGGTGTCTTTCCACCTCTCCGCGGCGGACGAGTCGGACGCCGGTGACGATAGTCACGATAGCGACAGTACTGATGACGGCGTTCACGTGCGGAATCGCGTTCAGGACCGAATCCGGTGCCTGTGGGATGGCCGCCCGAGGTATCGCGCCGAGGGCCGCCCCGAAGACCAACGCGAGCGAGAGTATTGAGAGGATTGCCGTGAGTCCACGGACGTGGTCGCGTGCTCGAAGCTCCATGGACGTATTGGGGGACTGCGACGGGAAAATCGTTCTGTCCATCCACCTGCTACGTCGTCTGCAAACGCCCGACATTGTCGAGTCGAAAGGAAAGTCATTTAAATTACCGCGGGGTAACGGAGAGTGCAGCAAGACACAGCGAGCGTGGGTAGCCAAGCCAGGCCAACGGCGCAGCGTTGAGGGCGCTGTCCTGTAGAGGTCCGCCGGTTCAAATCCGGTCCCACGCATCGCAAGATGCAGGTGACGTCCCTACACGGACATCACCCACGCACAATCCTTCCGAACCTACCACCCACGAGAGGCTTCCTTCCGTGGGTTTTCCACCTCTTCACACTGCCAGCGATGGCGCTGTCCTGTAGAGGTCCGCCGGTGAGAATCCAGCGTGCTGGATTCGAACGTCGAGACGAGCAACGCGAGTCTCGGAAGTTCAAATCCGGTCCCACGCATCGCACGGGCGGAGTGTAACTCCGCCAATGAGGCGGCGAAGCCGCCGAATGATGCAGGTGACGTCCCTACACGGACATCACCCACGCACAATCCTTCCGAACCTACACCCCACGAGAGGTTTCTCTCCGTGGGGTTTTCCACCTCTTCACACTGCCAGCGACGGCGTTGTCCTGTCCTCGATTGCGCACGCTATCACGCCAAATCGGTACCCGAATCCCCGCATGGTGCCGCGAGTTTAAAAGGGTCGAACGAGTAACACGCCACATGGCTAAGTATTCGACCAACCGGGGTGGCGGTGACTCCGGTGGCGACAGTTGCGAACTCTGCGGGCGGACGACCACGAAACTCCGCCGAGCGAACGTTGCCGGTGCGAACCTGCTGGTCTGTCCCGACTGCGCCCCCCACGGCGAGAACCGCCACACTGACCGGAAGAACGAACAGTCGCAGTCCACACGCGACGACTCTGAACGCAGTCGCCGCAAACGCGCCGCCCAGCGCACGGCGAAGATGTACGACAGCGCCAAGGGGAGCGCGAAGCACTGGGAAGAAAAGGGGACGAACTACGAGAAAGACCGTCTCCCGTACCTCGTCTCCGGATACGGCGACATCGTCGAGTCTGCCCGGCAGGACGAAGGTCTGCAACTGGACGAACTCGCAGACGAACTCGAACTCGAAGAGAAACAACTGCTCGCCATCGAGCAAGGCCGGGCGACCCGCGCGAACGTCGGCGGGTCGGTCATCCGCGCACTCGAAGCGCGACTCGACGTGACACTCGTAGACGAGTAGCACGATTTTTCTCCCTCGGGCGTCTCGACGCCCACATGTCATCCTCTCTCGCATCCGACAACCCGACGGTTCGGGCGTTCGAGGCGACTGTCACCGACATCGACGGTGAGTCTGTCGTCCTCGACGAGACGTACTTCTACGCCGAAGGCGGTGGGCAACCGTCCGACCGCGGTGTGCTCGGCGACACCGAAGTCGTCCACGTCCGAGCAGCGGACGGCGTCGTCGTCCACGAACTCGCCGCCGAACCATCCTTCTCGGTTGGCGACGAGGTAACCGGCGTCGTCGACGACGACTTCCGGACCTACTGTATGCGGGCGCACACCGCGAGTCACGTGCTCTACGGGGCCGCACGCCACATCTTCGACGAACTCGGCTACGGTGGGTTCGGCATCTCCGACGAGAAAGTCCGCGTCGACTTCGAGACGACCACCGACGTAGACGACGTAGCACTCGTCGAGTTAGAACGCCTCGTCAACCGAGCGGTCTGGGACGCCCGCGACGTGTCGTGGGAAGAGATTCCGGTCGAAGAGGCACGCGAACGCGAGGAAATCGCGTTCAACGTCAAGACCGAAGAGGGTGTCTTCGCCGACGCCGACGAGGTTCGAATCGTCAGTATCGACGGCTGGGACTGGGGCGCGTGCGGCGGGACACACGTCTCGAACACCATCGAAATCGGGCCGGTCGAAGTCCTCGGTCGCTCGAATCCCGGTGAGGGACTCACTCGCGTCGAGTTCGCAGTCGGCCCCTCGGCCATCGACCACCGCGCCGAGTTGCAGACGGCAGCATACGACGCAGCGGATGCCCTCGGGACGAGTCTCGACGACATCGGGTCGGCGGCGTCCAGCGCCGTCGAGGCCCGGAGTGACCTCGAATCGGAACTCGCCGACCTGAAGTCGGAGGTGCTCGGCGCGCGCCTCGCCGAGTTTGAGACGGTCGAACGCGACGGACTGACGTGGAAGGTTGGGTCGATTTCGGGGTTCGAGGCCAACGAAGTCGGTGAGGCGGTGAAAGAAGCACGCGACGACGCCGACGTGATGGTCGCCGTCGGTGAGTCGAACGCACCGTTCCTCGTCGTCGCCAGCGCAGGAGACGTCGCCGCGGGTGACGTCGTCTCCGAGGTGACCGACGAGTTCGGCGGTGGCGGCGGTGGCAGTCCGACGTTCGCACAAGGTGGTGGCCTCGGTGCGTCCGCGGACGACGTACTCGAGTTCGTCCAGAACTGAACGAATCCAAACTCTTTCGGCCGATATCGTGACACGGGGTCACATCGCCGACGACGCTTCGGTCATCTTTTTCAATGACGGACCGTACTGAACACCATGGAATCAGTAGGGTCTGCTACGGGTCTGACCGACGAGCAACGGGCCATTCAGGACGTGGTCCACGAGTTCGCAGTCGAAGAGATTCGGCCGACTGCACGTGAGGCCGACGAGACGGAGACGTTCCCGGAAGACGTCTGGGACGGCCTCGCCGAACTCGACTTGACGGGACTGACCGTCCCCGAAGAGTACGGTGGATTCGGTGCCGATCGAACGACCTACGCCGTCGTCAACGAGGAAGTCGCCTACGGCCAACTCGCCGTCGCCACCGCCCTCTCGGTCCACTGTCTCGCCACTGAGTGCATCTCGGAGTTCGCTTCTGAAGCGCAGAAAGAAGAGTGGCTTCCCAAGATGGCGCAGGGCCGACCAGTCGGGATGTTCGCCCTCTCCGAACCCGAAGCAGGGTCGAACCCGGCCGAGATGTCGACGGTCGCTCGCCGTGAAGGTGACGAGTACGTCATCAACGGCCAGAAGCAGTGGATTACGAACGGCCAGCGTGGCGGCGTGTGCATCCTCTTCGCGAAGACGGACCCCGACGACCCGAACTCAGTGACGCAGTTCCTCGTCCCCGAAGACGCCGGCTACGAAGTCGGCAAGAAAGAAGAGAAACTCGGCCTCCGCGCCTCCGACACGACGGGTCTCACCTTCGACGACGTGCGTATCCCTGCCGAGAACCGTCTCACCGAGGAAGGACGTGGGCTCTCTGCGGCGTTCCACATCCTGACTGGTGGCCGTATCGGTATCGCCGCGCAGGCGACCGGACTCGCGCAGGCCGCCCTCGACGACGCCATCTCCTACGCGAACGAGCGTGAGCAGTTCGACAAGCCCATCTCGAAGATTCAGGCCATTCGTCACAAGATTGCGGACATGGGCACGAAAGTCCACGCCTCGCGCACGATGGTCCGCGAAGCGGCACGCGTCGCCGACGCCGGCGAAGACCCACGCACTGCCGCGTCGATGGCGAAATACTACGCCAGTGAGGCAGCAGTCGACGTGACCAACGAGGCCGTGCAAGTCCACGGTGGCTACGGCTACACGACGGACTTCGACGTGGAACGCTACTACCGCGACGCGAAGATTACGACCATCTACGAGGGCACGAGCGAGATTCAGAAGGAAGTCATCGCGCGGTCGCTCCTCGACTGAATCTCTGCGCCTCCCGAAGCGTCTTTTCGCTCGAACACCCTACACCGACTAATGAGTCTCCCCGACCTCACCGACTTCGATGCCGTCGTCTACGACTTAGACGGCACGCTCGTGAACCTCCGTGTCGACTGGGACGACGCGGCAACCGACGCGGCACTCGTCTTGCGAGACGCCGGCGTCGACGCCGACTCGATGGACCTCTGGGCGATGCTCGACGTGGCCGACGAGGCGGGCGTCCGCGACGAACTGGAACTGGAGTTGTCGTCGCACGAACGACAGGGGGCGTGGGTTTCAGACCTGCTCCCACTGGCCGACTACCTCCCGGACGACGGTGTCCCCTCGGGCGTCTGCTCGCTCAACGCCGAGGACGCCTGCCGTGTCGCACTCGACGTCCACGACCTGTCGCACCACGTCGATGCCGTCGTCGGCCGGGACACCGTCGCGACGCGCAAACCCGACCCAGCACCACTGCTCACGACACTCGACCGGATGGACGCCGACCCCGAGTCGGCGGTGTTCGTCGGCGACTCCGCCCGCGACGAGGTGACTGCGGAACGCGCTGGCGTCGCGTTCCGGTACGTCGGAGACGGGCCGTCGGGCGTCTGAATCGGAACGAATAGCGAACAGGCGGCACTCGGCGTCCGCGAGGCGACGTGCCGCACAACCGCATCCCGCCCCGCGGTGGGTGTCAACGCACACGGGGTCTGGCCGCGGAATCGCATATAAAACTCAGGAAGAGACCCACCCCGCACCGCCGTGTCCGTTAAGCCCGCAGAATCCGACGATTCTCTCATGGGATTTCCGGTCTCGTACTACTGCCCGCACTGCGGTTCCGTCGTCGAACTCGAACGCGACGGCTACCTCGCTGACAAGTCGGTGACGCCGTACCCGTTAGAAGGATGGGAGTACGCCGACCCGGCCGACGACTTCGAAGGTGCCGACGGTGTCCACTTCGTCTGTGGCGAGAGCGACGCCTCGGGGGTGTCGTGGACTGACGTCGAGAGCGACGCCGACGACGTAGAAAATCCGGGTCTGGCGTCGCCGTGCGGGCGTGACTTCTACCTCTCGTTCGTCAAGTACGAAGACGGGCGAGAAGTCGAAGCAGTGCCCGAGAGCGACTACGTCGTCATCGGGGGACAGGGACCGCCGAGTCCGCGCGGGCCGAACGCAGGCCCCGGTGGACCGGGGTACTTCTGACGCGACTCAGCCTTTGATGTTACAGACCGGGAACGTCCGCGCGACTTTGTCGCCGATGCCCAACTCGTCGGAGACGCGGACGACTTCGTCCACGTCTTTGTAGACTCCCGGTGCCTCTTCTGCCACCGTCGCACCCGACTGTGCCTTCACGTATATCTTCTCTTGCTCGCGGAGTTCGTCTTGGACTGTCTCGCCCCAGTACTCCTGTTTCGCCTTCGTCCGACTCATCAATCGGCCCGCACCGTGAGCGGTGGACCCGAACGTGAGGTCGAGTGACTTCTCGCCGCCTCGGAGGACGTAGCTTCCAGCGCCCATGCTGCCGGGGATGATGACCGGTTGTCCCACGTCGGCGTACGCCGGCGGGAGTTCGGGCCGTCCGGCGGGGAACGCTCTGGTCGCACCTTTTCGGTGGACGTAGAGTTCTCGCTCCTTGCCGTCGACGTCGTGGACTTCTTTCTTGGCGATGTTGTGTGCGACGTCGTAGAGCAGACGCATCTCCATGTCGCGCCAGTCGCGGTCGAACACGTCGGCGAACACCTCGCGCGTGCGGTGCATGATGAGTTGCCGGTTCACCCACGCGAAGTTGATGGCGGCGCACATCGCGCCGTAGTACTCTTCAGCCAGTTTTGACCCGGCGGGTGCGGCGGCGAGTTCCTTGTCGGGGAGTTCGTCCAGCAGGTCGTTGTGTTCCTTCTCGATGCGTCGCAGGTAATCCGTACAGGTCTGGTGGCCGAGACCGCGGGACCCACAGTGGATGAGGACGACGATTTGGTCCGCTTCGAGACCGAACGACTCGGCGACGTCGTCGCGGTAGATGTCGGTGACACGCTGGACTTCGAGGAAGTGGTTACCGGACCCGAGACTCCCGATTTGGTTCCGGCCACGGTCTTTCGCCTTCTGCGAGACGTACTCCGGGTGCGCGTCGTCGCGGAAGCCTTCGTCTTCGCAGTGGGCCAGGTCGTCTTCGGTGGCGTAGCCTTCGTCGAGTGCCCACTGCATCCCGCGAGCGAGGATGTCGTCGATGGTCTCGGCGTCACCTTTGACGACACCGCCGCCGCCGAGGCCGGACGGGATGGCCTCGAACAGGGCTTCTACGAGTTCTTCTTCCTTGCCCTGGAGGTCCTCGTAGGTGAGGTTCGTCGTCATCATGCGGACGCCGCAGTTGATGTCGTAGCCAACTGCTCCCGGCGAGATACACCCGTCAGTCGTGTCCGTCGCGCCGACGCCGCCGACGGGGAACCCGTAGCCTTGGTGGCCGTCGGGCATACAGATGGCGTGTTTCGTGATTCCCGGCAGGTGCGTGGCGTTCCGCAACTGTTCGAGCGTCTTGTCCTGTCCAATCTGTTCGAGCAGTGCCTCGGAGGCAAGAATCCGCGCAGGGGCGTTCATCTCGCCCTCTTGCGGAATCTCCCAGACGTGCTCGCGAACTCGTCGCAGTTCGATATCGCCGAACTCGCGTGTGGTCATAGTTGAACAATCGAGACGGCGATTGAATAGGATTCCGTCACGCGCCCGAGTCAGTCTCCTCGGGGCGGAACACGTCGTGGCGTGGTGTCGGTCAGTCGCCCTTCGTAGGCCCCGGTGGCACGTCGGTGTCTGTCCGACTCGCGGTCTCGTGGAGTGCCGCATCCACCGAATACGGCCCACCGCCGGTCACGAGGAGCGCCGAGACGAGCCCGAACAACGAGATGTGCGCGAGGACGGGGTCGTCTGGGAGGCCGAAGAGCGTCGTCGTGAAGAGCAGGAACGCGACACCAGACGCCGCGCGCGTGAACGCCCCGACGATGAGGAGGACGCCGACGAGAAGCTCGGTCAACCCCGCACCGACGACCCACAGTTCGGGTGCGACGGGCACGACGGCCGTGAGGTCGTACTTGGCGACGACGGCGAGTGCATCACCGGGTTCCATCAGTTTCTGTGCGACACCGAGGTAGACGAAGGTGAGTCCGAGGCCGACGCGGAGAATCGTGGGGACGTACGCTTCGAGGTGACGCGTCCGCTCGACGAACGGGAGCGCCACGCGGCGATAGAACGGGTCGATGCGTGAATATACGGTCTGGCCGTCTGCTGCCATAGAGGCGACGACGTGGTCGGCACTGGGTCGCCCACCGCCGACGAGCGCAATCGCGAGGAACCCGGGGACGTACTCGAACGCGAGAAGGAGCGCAGGCTCGACGGCGAGCGCGACGAGGTACGACACGAGACCCACGGCGGCGACGAGTCGAGTCCCGAACCCGAACAGGAGGAGGAACCCGATGGTGATGCCGAACAGGCGGACGAAGACGGGGGCAGCAGGTTGGACGACGGGCGAGAAGAAGTAGCCCGAGAACCCCGCCCCGACCAACGGAAGTCCGACTGCGAGGCGGAGAAGCCACGGCAAGCGGTCCTCGTACGACTGGAGCGTGCGGCGGAACACGCGAACGTCGTTCGGAAACGGTCGGAATCTGAGATAGACGAGGCCGGCGGTGATGGTGCCAAGTGCGCCTGCAGTGAGGACAGCGAGGTTGAACGGGTTCGTCAGCGCGTCGGCGAGGAATACGGCGACTTCGACGGGGTCACTCCCCGGAGTCACGTACTTGACGTGTGCGCTCACCGTCCCCGTGGCAAGTGCGAGGAGGGCGACGAGTCCACTTAGCGTGGTCGCACGTCGAACGGCGGAGGACATGCTTGACACTACGGCGGAGACGGGATAACGTCGAGGGAAAAATTCGCCCGCGAACGGGAGAGAGAAGGTATGAAACGATAGAATACGCGAATTACACGTCGAAGACGACGTACGACTCCCACCCATCGTTGGTCGGGTCGAGTCGCATCTCGGAGTAGGTGACTGCCTTCACGTCGCGGGCCTCTACGTCGGCGAAGGGAACACCACGAGCAGAGGCGTCGACGACCCACTCGTCTCCGTCCTGCTGGACTGTCGCTTCGTGCGCAACAGGGAGAACCCCCCGAACGTCGCGTTCGTAGATGAGTTGGTCGAGATAGTCGAACAACGCCGCCTCGCGACTCTCGGCGCGGACAGAGAGCGAGAATCGCTCGCCAGTCTCGGGAATGTCGTCGCACATCGCCGCCGCGAGACCGTCGGCGACGGCGGCGAAGACGGCCCCTAGACTCGGGCCGTCGGCCTCGACGGCCACGTCGGCGGTGTGTTCGCGGAGTGTGAATCCCATATTCACTAGAGGGGTGGGGTGTACCCTCGTCCTTTCGGTCGGTCGTCGTGATTCTCGCCAGTCGTCGTGGCCGGCGATACCTCGCGGGTTCTTTCGTGCTTGTGGCCTGTCCTGACGGACGGTGGAGTTATATTCTCGCTCCGGTTACCACGGGATGTGAGCGTCAACGTGGAGATGCGAATCGACGGCCCCGGCGAGACCGAGTACGCCGAGACGGCGTGGGCCCTCAAAGAAGACATCCGGGTCAACGAGGGCCTCCTGAAGCAACGCCGTGGGTTCTTCATGGACGCCTACCGTCGGTCGGCGACCTATCTCCTCTTCGAAAACGACGCACTCGTCGCCTTCGCGTCGACACGACGCGACGGCTACATCCTCTTTCTCGCAGTCTCGCCCGAGGCCCGCGGCAAGGGCTACGGGAAACGTCTCGTCGCCGAAGTCGCCAAAGAGCACCCGGTCGTGACCTGCCACGCTCGAACGACGAACCGGAACGCCCTCGACTTCTACGAGGCGATGGGCTTCGAAGTCCAGCGACGCATCGAGAACTACTACGAAGATGGCGGCGCGTCGTACTATCTCCGCCTCGGCGAAGAAGCGAGTCTCCGAGAGCGACTCTCCGAGTTCCTGCGACGGTAATCTGCCTGCACATCGATTGCTGTCCCCGTATCCACCCGGTGAGCGCCGCCCCCGAACCGTCCACTCCGACCTTGCTCGTATCCTTAATTTTTATTCGCTTCGTAGTAGTAGGGCCGCGTATGTACATCGGAGTGCTCACTGTCCCACTGGGGAACGAATCACTCGAAGACGCCCTCGACTACCTGTCGGGAATCGGCGTCACGGGCGTCGAACTCGGCGTCGGCGGGTGGCCGGGCGAAGACCACGTGGACCGAACCACCGTCCTCGGCGACGACGACGCGCAAGCCGAACTCCTCGCCGCCGTCGAGGAACGCGACATGCAAATCAGCGCGCTGGCGACCCACAACAACCCGCTCCACCCGGACGAGGAGACGGCGGCCGACGCGGACGCGGAACTCCGTGAAGCCATCGAACTCGCCGACGCACTCGGCGTGAACACCGTCACCTGTTTCTCCGGCCTCCCCGCCGGCGGCCCGAACGACGAGGTTCCGAACTGGATTACCGCGCCGTGGCCGACAGAGCACGCCGACGCCCACGAGTACCAGTGGGACGTCGCCATCGACTACTGGTCGGACCTCGCCGCGTTCGCCGACGACCACGGCGTGGATATGGCTATCGAGATGCACCCCAACATGCTCGTCTACGAACCGACGGGCATGCTGAAACTCCGCGAGGCGACCAACGAGCGCATCGGTGCGAACTTCGACCCCTCGCACCTCTACTGGCAGGACATCGACATCACCGAGGCCATCCGCTTCCTCGGGGACCACGACGCCATCCACCACTTCCACGCGAAGGACACGAAGGTGTACGACCACCACGCGAAGGTCAAAGGCGTGCTCGACACCACCTCCTACGCCGACACCGCAGACCGCTCGTGGCTCTTCCGCTCTATCGGCTACGGCCACGGCGAAGAACACTGGAAGGACGTGGTCTCCACGCTCCGGATGGTCGGCTACGAGGGTGCGCTCTCCATCGAACACGAAGACGCGCTCACCTCCTCGAACGAGGGACTGGAGAAGGCCGTCGACGTACTCTCGCGCGCCGTCTTCGAGACGCAACCGGGCGACGCCTACTGGGCGGAGTGATTCTGTATGAGTGACCCCCTCAAAGTCGGCGTCCTCGGCTACCGCTTCAGGCCCACCTTTTTCCGGTTCGGGGCCGCTTCGCGACCCACTCACCGCAAAAATCTGGACCAAAAAGTGCCGCGAGACTCGGCCTCCGGCCTCGCTCGCGGTAATGATTCGGTTTTGGAGGTGGCACGATGACTGACCCCCTCAAAGTCGGCGTCCTCGGCTACCGCTTCATGGGCAAAGCCCACTCCAACGCCCTCGCGCGCCTCCCGATGTTCTTCCCCGAGGCACCTGAAGTAGAGCGTTCCGTCATCGTCGGCCGCGACGAAGAAGCCCTCGCCGACGCCGCCGACCGGTTCGGCTTCGAATCGACGGCTACCGACTGGCGCGACGTCGTCGACGACGTGGACGTGTTCTACAATCTCGGCCCGAACCACCTCCACGCCGAACCCTCTATCGCCGCACTCGAAGCGGGCGCACACGTCTTCTGTGAGAAACCGCTCGCGCCGACGCTCGAAGAGGCTGAAGAGATGCGTGACGCCGCCCGCGACGCCGACGGTGTCGCCGGGTGCGCGTTCAACTACCGCTTCGTCCCGGCCATCCAGTACGCGAAAGGTCTCATCGAAGACGGCGAACTCGGCGAGATTCACCACGTCCGCGGCCGCTACCTCCAAGACTGGCTGGTCGACCCCGAAGCGCCGTGGGCGTGGCGCATGGACAAGGACCTCGCCGGGTCCGGCGCACTCGGTGACCTCGGCGCGCACACGGTGGACCTCGCACGGTTCCTCGTCGGGAACGTCGCCGGCGACATCGAACGCGTCTCCGGGCACCTCCAGACGTTCGTCGAGGAACGCCCCGTCCCCGACACGGACGAGTACAAACCGGTCACGGTGGACGACGCCTACACCGCACAGGCCGAGTTCGAAAACGGCGCTGTCGGGTCGTTCGAAGCCTCTCGCTTCGCCAACGGCCACAAGAACGACCACACTATCGAGATTCACGGGTCCGAGGGGAGTCTGACGTTCTCGCTCGAACGCCTCAACGAGTTGGAGGTCAAGACGGGCGATTCCCGTGGCTACGAGACGGTACTCGTCACCGACGAAACCGACCCCTACGTGGACCACTGGTGGCCACCGGGCCACGTCATCGGGTGGGAACACACCTTCGTCCACGAGAACTACGAGTTCTTGACTGCTGCTGCCGAGGATGGCGAGTTCCACCCGTCGTTCGAGGACGCCTACGAAGTCCAGCAGGTGCTCGATGCAATCGAGCGCTCTGGCGAGACTGGCGAGTGGGTCAGTCTCGAATAGGAGAGGGAATCAGAACTCGACGAGGCCTTCGTCGGTGATGACCTGGTCGATGAGTTCGACAGGCGTCGCGTCGTAGGCGGGGTTCTCTAACTCGATACCTTCGACGGGTTCGAGCATGACCTCGCTGGGCGAGCGAATCTCGTTCTCGAAGCGGAACCCGCCGTCGACGACTTTCGTACTCGACCCGACGACGGTGACGGGGACGTCCATCTTGTTGGCCGTCGCGACGAGTGGGAAGGTCCCGATGCGGTTGTACAGCGTCTCTTCGACGATGCAGTCCATCCCGATGATGACTCGGTCGCACTCGGCGAGGAACATGCCGGACGCGCCGTCGACCATCAGGTGCGGTTCGACGCCGTCGATGGCGGCGAGTTCACGGGCGAACTTCCGGCCGAGGAAGCGCGGACGGGCCTCCGTGACGTAGGCAGTCAGTTCTGCACCGTCGTCGACAGCGAGTTCGACCGCTTCCATCACAGTCGACGAGTAGTCGTGTGTGAGGAACGTGTCGCCATCGTTGATAGTCGTCGCCGCGTTCTCGGCGGCACGACTCTTGCCCATCTCGACGCTCTCGACGACGCGGTCGATGGTGTCGAGGGTGAGTTCGCGTGCGTCTTCGAACGTGTCCGTCTCACCTTGCACGCTCCGGAGGACGTCTTGCAGCGCGTTGTAGAGGGACGCGTGCGACGGGTTCGCGCGCTTGAGTGCGCCGACGTTTCGTTCGAGGTCACGCTCGAACTCCTCGACGGTCGCGTAGTCGCGTTCGGTCAACTCCGCGAGCGACTGCGTGGCCTTGACGGCGACGACCGAGGAGCTATGTGTCTGCATCTCACGAATCTCCTCGATGGTCTCGTCTATCATACGAGAACCTCTGCGTATCGTGTGAAAGAGTTTCCGGGACAGGGGCAGACGTGTCAGTTCTCGGCGTCCGCCTCGGGCGACGACCCGCCGTCGCCGGCGTTGGTCCGCTTCGCGTAGACGAACAGGGCGATGGCGGTCACGAACCAGATGACTGCACCGATTCGGATGGCGAACGCCGCGCGTGCGCCCCACGTCGGGAGCGTGGTGTTCAACGAGAGGAGTGCCACGATGGGCGACCCGACGAGAATCGTCGTGACGAAGGTCATCTGCATGACCCACCCGTAGTCGACACCCTCCGGATTCGTTCGCTCGACTGGTTGCACGAGTAAAGCTA
>NZ_LOPV01000170.1 GCF_001469865.1 Haloferax profundi | reverse complement strand
GACGGCGGGGGCTAATGCGTGCCGGTTCCGGTCAGCACTCCGAACTCGTCGACGACGGGTCTGTGGGAATCTCGTAGTCGACGAGCGTGCTCGACGACCCGTCGTCGTGTTCGATGACGACGCGGTACGTTTGGCCGGCCTCACAGATGGGGTCCAGTGCATCGTCTGTCCCGGCACCGTCGATGTGGGCGTACTCACCTGCTGGACCGACCACTGGACCGCCAGTCCAGATATCCTCCCACGCGACGCGGTTACCGCTCTCGTCGCTGACGAACACGTGGCTTCCGTCTTCGAGACTCCCGAACTCGTGGATGACGTTGATGTACGCCCCGTTCGCGCCGTTGCCCTCACCGGCGGGGTGGTACGCCACGTCGAACGAGAGTTGGGGTTGTGGTTCGACGAGTGAATCCTCGAACCCCATCACCATGACGCCGACCATCGTCGCGAGGAGGACGACGATGACGAGCATGAGTGAGACGCCGACGACTGGTGAGACGCCTCGGCGGTCGAGTGCTGGAGAGGCGAGGATGGTGTTTGGAGGGAGCATCCGTCGTCTGAGGCATCAGACGGCGAGAATAAAACAGTATTCCACGTCTTTGTCGAGGACTCCGCGTCGTGCGTGGTGGGTTGTCCCCCATCCACAGGGCGCAAGGGTGACGCTGATAAACCAGACGTGCGAACGGCCTGCATGGTCACGGTACGGGCCCTTCGGGCAAAGGCTGGAACAGAGCCGATTACGATGCTCACGGCGTACGACGCGCCGACTGCTGGCATCGTCGACGCCGCGGGAATCGACATCATCCTCGTCGGCGACAGCATGGGGAACACGTCGCTTGGGCACGAGTCGACGCTCCCGGTGACAGTCGAGGAGATGAAGAGTCGGACCGCAGCAGTGGCACGGGCGACTGACGACGCACTCGTCGTCGCCGACATGCCGTTCCTCTCGTTCGGCGTCGACGAAGCGGCGAGTATCGAGAACTGCGGACGAATGCTCAAAGAAGCGGACGCAGATGCGGTCAAGTTGGAGAGCGGCCCCCACACCGTCGACTTGACGGAGCGTCTCGTCCAACTCGGAATCCCCGTGATGGCCCACCTCGGCCTCACGCCACAACGCGTCAAGGAAGTCGGGTACAGCAGACAGGGAACTAGCAAAGAGAGTGCCCGCGAAATCCTCGACTTGGCGAAGGCACACGCGGACGCAGGCGCGTTCTCACTCGTCCTCGAACACGTCCCGGCGAACGTCGCAACGCAAGTCACAGAAGCAATCGACATCCCGACGATTGGCATCGGTGCCGGCCCCGACTGCGACGGACAGGTCCTCGTCATCGACGACGTGGTGGGCATGAGTGACCGCGTGCCGCCCTTCGCGGCCCAGTTCGGCGACGTGAAAGCCGAGATGGAGAAGGCAGTCGGCGCGTACCGCGACGCCGTCGAAGCACGCGAGTTCCCCGCCGACGAACACAGTCACGTCGAAGACGAGTTAGACGAGTTGTACTGAGCGAGAGACGCGTCTCGATTTTATTCGACGCGCCGGTCGAGGAACGACTTCACGGCCGCGTTGAACGCTCCCGGTTGTTCGAGCATCGCGAGGTGCGCCGCGTCTTCGATTGTCGCCATTTCGCAGTTCGGCATCTCTTCGGTGAGGAACTCGTGGTACGACGGCGGGGTCAGGCGGTCGTACTCGCCGACGAGTGCGAGCGTCGGGACCGTAATCTCGCCGAGTTGGTCGCGCACGTCGAAAGTGTGACACGAGCGGAAGTCGCGTCGAGTGACGGCCTGTCCGGCGTCGTACATGGCTTCTTTCGACCCCTCGACGAGTCGCCCGTCGTCCGTGTGGAACAGTTTGTCGTCCTCGTGGAGGAACGAGACGGCCTGGTCGAAGTCGTCGTCGAGCCAATTCAGTAAGTCGTCGAGGACGGCGAGTTTCGCGCCGGTCCCCGCGAGGACGAGTGCGTCGAGGTCGAGGTCGCGTTCCAGCGCGAGTGTCATGACGACTGCTCCGCCGAGTGAGTTGCCGACGAGGACGCTCGCGTCCGTCTCTTCGGCGACGGCGACGACGTCGTCCACGTACGCCGAGAGCGTCTCGTAGCCGGGTTCGGCGTCGACGTCGTCGCTCTCGCCGTGACCACTCAAGTCGACGGCCGCGACCGGATAGTCACCGGCGAGTCGGAACTGCCCGCGCCAGACGGCGTGGGAACCACCGCTGCCGTGAATACACAGTACTGTCGGCCCCTCACCGCCGGCGTCGCGGTAGCGATAGGCTGTCGTCCGTCCGTTGTGTTCTACCGTGGCCGCGTCCATACTGAAAAATCGTCGCCGCACGCGAATAAACCCCTACGAAGAGGGGATGTCGAAGCGAAGAGGGGACGACGAACGGACGGCGAACGGACGACGAACGGACGGCGAGCGGACGACGAACGGACGGCGAGCGGACGACGACAGCCAATTCTCCGGTAGGCGACCCTGACAGTCGCCGAGTGTGACGATAGGCCACTAGTTTGACGTTACTCCCCCGCGAATCGCATAACGAGGTGCGACGAGTGTGAACCGCAATACAACCGGAAAACGGGTATTTCCACGTCGTCACCCGATTTTGCGCAGAAAGATTTATATATTCAAAACGCTAACCTTGGGTTAGACTTATCATGAGCATGCAGCAATTCGCCGGCGGAAACGAGCGGTTCATTCGCCGGTACGAATACGAAGACAGCTGGGTCATCGCAGCTGATATCGGCCTCTCGGAAGACGAGATAGACGTCGATATCGTCGGTTCGACGGCAATCGTCGTGGCCGACACCGGCGACCACGTGACCGAGACGGAGTTCGAACTCCCCGCTGGCGGCGACGCCGACGTGGACGTTCGAAACGGCGTGCTCACCATCACCATCCAGAAATAAATGAAACTCACTGTCAAACCACTCAAACAGAAGGACGCTGGCCGTGGACTCGCCGCGATAGACCGTGCCGCCGCCGCCGAACTCGAACTCGAAGGGGGCGACTTCATCCGTATCGAAGGCCCCGACGGTGGCACCGCCATCGCACGCGTCTGGCCCGGGTACCCCGAAGACCAGGGGACTGGTATCGTCCGTATCGACGGGCGACTCCGCCAGCAGGCCGGCGTCGGTATCGACGACCGCGTCCAAGTCGAAAAAGCGGACGTGAAACCGGCCAAGCGCGTCACCATCGCGCTCCCGCAGAACCTCCGTATCGGTGGCAACATCGGGACGTACATCCGAGACAAACTCTCGGGGCAACCGGTTACGACGGGCCAGAACGTCCAGCTTCCGCTGGGCTTCGGGTTCATGAGTGCCTCCAGTCAGTCGGTCCCCATCAAAATCGCCTCCACCGACCCCGCTGGGACCGTCGTCGTCACCGATAGCACCGAGTTCCAGGTCAGCCAGAAACCCGCCGAGCAAATCAAAGAAACCGCGCCGAGCGGTGGCGACGGGCCGTCTGTGACCTACGAAGACATCGGTGGCCTCGACAAGGAACTCGAACAGGTCC
This sequence comes from Haloferax profundi, assembly GCF_001469865.1. Classification (GTDB taxonomy): domain Archaea; phylum Halobacteriota; class Halobacteria; order Halobacteriales; family Haloferacaceae; genus Haloferax; species Haloferax profundi. The sequence continues at coordinate 9,091 of NZ_LOPV01000170.1, read as the reverse complement.
GGGAGATGATAGAACTCCCGATGCGCCACCCGGAACTGTTCAAGCGCCTCGGCATCGAACCGCCGAAAGGCGTGCTCTTGCACGGCCCGCCGGGCACCGGGAAGACGCTCATCGCGAAGGCCGTCGCCAACGAAATCGACGCCTCGTTCCACACTATCTCCGGCCCGGAGATTATGTCGAAGTACTACGGCGAGTCCGAAGAGCAACTCCGTGAAATCTTCGAGGAGGCGACCGAGAACTCGCCCGCCATCGTCTTCATCGACGAAATCGACTCCATCGCGCCCAAGCGTAGCGAGGCCGGTGGCGACGTCGAACGCCGCGTCGTCGCCCAACTCCTGTCGCTCATGGACGGGTTGGACGAACGCGGCGAAGTGGTCGTCATCGGCGCGACCAACCGTGTCGATGCCATCGACACCGCACTCCGCCGTGGTGGCCGGTTCGACCGCGAAATCGAGATTGGCGTCCCAGACCGCGACGGCCGCAAGGAGATTCTCCAGGTCCACACGCGGAACATGCCGCTGTCGGACGACATCGACCTCGACGCGTACGCCGACAGCACCCACGGGTTCGTCGGTGCCGACCTCGAATCGCTGGCCAAGGAGTCGGCGATGCACGCACTACGTCGCATCCGCCCGCAACTCGACTTAGAGGCCGAAGAGATAGACGCCGAAGTCCTCGAGAACCTGCGCGTCACCGAGGACGACTTCAAGCAGGCCAGAAAGAGCATCGAACCCTCCGCACTCCGTGAGGTGTTCGTCGAAGTCCCCGACGTCAACTGGACCGACGTCGGTGGCCTCGACGACACAAAAGAGCGTCTCCGCGAGACCATCCAGTGGCCGCTCGAGTACCCCGAGGTCTTCCAGCAGATGGACATGGACGCCGCCAAGGGCGTCTTGATGTACGGACCGCCGGGGACCGGGAAGACGCTCCTCGCGAAGGCCGTCGCCAACGAGGCGGAGTCGAACTTCATCTCCATCAAGGGTCCCGAACTCCTGAACAAGTTCGTCGGGGAGTCCGAAAAGGGCGTCCGCGAAGTGTTCAAGAAGGCCCGCGAGAACGCCCCGACGGTGGTGTTCTTCGACGAAATCGACTCCATCGCGACCGAACGCGGCCGCGACTCGTCGAGTTCGGGCGTCACCGAACGCGTCGTCTCGCAACTCCTGACGGAACTCGACGGTCTCGAATCCCTCGAAGACGTGGTCGTCATCGCGACGACGAACCGGCCGGACCTCATCGACTCGGCGCTCCTGCGCCCGGGTCGGTTGGACCGCCACGTCCACGTCCCCGTGCCGGACGAAGACGCGCGCCGCGCTATCCTCGACGTCCACACCCGGAGCAAACCGCTGGCCGACGACGTCGACCTCGACAAAATCGCGTCGAAGACCGAGGGCTACGTCGGTGCCGACCTCGAAGCACTCGCTCGTGAGGCGTCGATGAACGCCTCCCGCGAGTTCATCCAGAGTGTGAAGAAAGAGGAGATAGACGAGAGCATCGGCAACGTCCGCGTGACGATGGAACACTTCGAGAACGCGCTCGACGAGATTCGCGCGAGCGTCACCGACGACGTGCGCCGCCGCTACGAGGAGATAGAAGAGCGCTTCCAGAAGAGCGAGGTCGAACGCGACCGCGAAACCGAAGTCGGCCGGACCTTCCAGTAAGGTCCGTCTCCCGGCAGCGGTCGGTGGTATTTGCCGACTGACTGCGACTGGTACTCGCCGACCGACTGCGACTGATGTCCGCCGACCGACTGCGACTGCGACCGGTGTTCAGCCGCCGACGTTCGTTCTCGACTGACACTCTTCGTCTTCTGTGATTCCGGCGGACCGATATGTTCTTATTACTCCTGTCTGCTATGTAGTGGTACCCACTGCTAGGGATAGTAAATTTTCAACGAGCTTCGCGTTTGTTTCACCGGAAATGCGGTGTGTCCCTCTCCGTTTGTAAAGATGGTACTCGGTGCGTAGTTGTCACTTCGGACTCGGGTGAAACCTCGTCGAAAACGCCGTACTCGAGCGTCAGTTGTCGATGTCGGCGAGAATCTCCTCGGCGTGTCCTTCGGGAGAGACGCCCTCGTAGACGTGTTCTATGGTCCCGTCGGGGCCGACGACGTACGTGTTGCGGAACACGCCGTCGAAGGTGTTGCCGAACATGTTCTTCTCGCCGTAGGAGTCGTACGTAGTCGAGACAGCACCGTCTTCGTCAGAGAGGAGCGAGAACGGGAGGTCGTACTTCTCGGCGAACGAGTCGAGGTCCGAGACGGGGTCGTCGCTGATTCCGAGGACGGTGATGTCGCGTTCGGTGAAGTCGTCCCACGCGTCGCGGAACCCGCACGCCTCCGTCGTACACCCCGGCGTGTCCGCTCGGGGGTAGAAGTAGACGACGACGTGTTCGCCGCGGAAGTCGGACAGCGAGACGGAGTCGCCGTGCTGGTCGGTGAGTTCGAAGTCGGGAGCATCGTCTCCGGGTGCGAGCATATCCACCGCTTTGGGTGGTGAGAAGAAGGGTGTTTCCTACTCGAGTTTCTCTGCGGCACCGCGCTCGACGAGGGGTTCTGCGTTGGCGGACGGGAGTGTCACCACGTCTTCGCGGGCGAGGTCGTACTCGCGTTCGTCGACGCCGAAGATTGTTCCCACGTCAGCGGTAATTCGGACCGTCTCTCGTTCGTCGACGAGACCCGAAAGCGGGTCGTCGTCTGAATCTGCGGTGGCATCTGAGTCGACTGCCGTGTTCGGTGCGGAGTCCGCCGGTTCGAGTCCCGGTTCTGACGGCGTCTCCGCCGCGGGTTCGCCGTCGCCGATGACCGCCGCCGCTTCGTCGGAAGGCCGGTCGATACCGGAGTCGTCGTCTGGTGCAGCAGCGTGTTCGTCGGCAGTAGTCGTCGAGTCACTCGAACCGGTGCCCATCGCGTCGGCGAGGACGTCGCCTGCATCGCCGGTGTCAGACCCGTCGAACGCCATCGTCTCCGGGTCGGGTTCGTCCGGTGGAATCGCGTGGTCGGACGACGGTGTCTCGGTGGCCTCCGGTTCGTCCTGCCGTACAGTCGGCTCGTCGGCCGAGACGGACCCTGCTGTGACGGCGTCTGTGGGCCCGTCGTTCGCGACGACGTCTTCGAGCGTCGAGAGGACGGTACTTCGGTTCTGTTCGATACGGGCGACCAGGTCGTCGAAGAGTCGTCTCTCTTCGTGGGTCAGACCCTCTGTCTCGGAGGACATCCCGGCCGCCGCGAAACTGGCGGCCTTCACGACTTTCCCGACTCGGCGCTCGTAAATCGACGTGACCACTTCTTCGGCGGTTTCGATTTCGTCGGTGATGCGCCGAATCTCCGGTGAGTAGTGGGTGCCGAGTTCCTCGGCTTTCTGATTGCGACGCGCCTTTTGCTCGGCGATGTACTCCGCGACGTCGTCGTAGAACGACTCGCGGAGATGCTGCAAGCTATCTTTCTGTCGCTCCGTCCGCAGCACACTCCTGAGGTCGTCTACGTTCATTCTGCCACCTTCTCTGCTCGACCGCGGGCCATGAGAAACACCCCGAGGCTTTCGCGTACTGACTGCACGCCCGACGCAAGTGTAAAGCTATCGTCATCGAAAGTCACCTCACCGGGGTCGGTGACTTTGACCGTGATGTCGCGGCCACGGAAGCGGTCTGGGACGGCGTCGACGAGTGGGTCGAAGTCCTCGATTTCGTCCCGGTCGAGGGGTTCGACCACGAGTCCAGACCCACCGTGGATGCTCTTCGGGAGGCGAATCAGGCGCTTCGTGTCCGTCGTCACGGGTTCGTCGATGGGCGACGTCTCGTCGGCGACGGTTTCGGTCGCAATCGCTTCGACTAGCGTCCGGACACCGGGACCGCCCGCTTCGACGTTCCCGGCGCGGATGGCGTCCGGGTTGTTCTGGAACGCCCCGAGGATGGTCTTCGCTCGCCCGTCGCCGATGCCGTCGAGTTCTTTCAGTCGTTCGAGTGCCGCCTCTTTTTCGAGGTCCATCAGGCCGTCGACGAACTGGAGGAGTCGGCGGTGCGTTCGTCTCCCCCACCCGCCCTCCGTTCGGAGGACGCGGCGGGTGGTCGTCCCGAACGCGCGTGTCTCGATGAGGCCGTCCACGTCGAGGTCGATTGCGCGGATGTAATCGACGATTTCGCGGCGTGCTTCGCTGTCGAGACGCCGAATCGACTCGTCGCGGACGTGGACGTGGTACCCGCGTCCCCCAGAGAAGACGGCTTGCATCTCGTCGAACGAGAAGTCGTCTTCGAGGAGGTCGAGGAGGTCTAAGAGAGCCTGTTTCCCCGCTTCGAGCATCTCGGCGTACGGCGTCTCCTCGGGGTCGACACCGGGGAGGTGGTCCGCGTCGATGTCGAAGACGAGGTCCGCTTCGCGCCATTCTTTGTCGTCCATCGTTGCCGCGCCGGGGTCGGCAAAGCGGGCCGACGAGAAGTAGACGTGCCGGGGCGCAGTGCGTGCGAGATAGTCGCTGAGGTCTCCTAAGTCGAGTAACGACTGGTGGCGGTGCATCCGTGTCCCGCCGGCAGACCACGGGATGACGCCCCACTCCCGTTCGCTCGGGGCGGGCGGGAGGGGAACGTCGGTGCTCCGGTAGTAGTCACCGAAGCGACCTTCGAGATACTCGCGAGTGCGCCCGTCCATACACCTCGGATTCCAGAGGCGGGGGTAAAGCGATTACGTCTCTGGGCGTCGGTGGGGATGTCTCTCACCGCTCTGGTCTTCTCACTGCACACACACTTTTGCCGGTCGTGCGTGTACGACCACGTATGACCGACATGCAGTACACGTACCTCGGAAACACCGGTCTCGAAGTCTCTCGATTCTGCCTCGGGTGTATGAACTTCGGGTCGGGTGCAGATTGGATGATGAACGACCGGGACGCCAGTCTCGAACTGCTCGACCACGCACTCGACGCGGGTATCAACTTCCTCGACACGGCGAACGCCTACTCTCGCGGTGAGTCAGAAGAGATAGTCGGCGAGGCCATCGCCGACCGCGACAGAGACGAACTCGCCATCGCGACGAAGGTGTACTTCCCGATGGGCGACGGCCCAAACAAGTCGGGTCTCTCGCGGAAGCACATCCTCGACCAGGCGCAGGCGAGTCTCGATAGACTCGGCACCGACTACATCGACCTCTACCAGATTCACCGCTGGGACGACCACGTCCCCATCGAAGAGACACTCTCTGCGCTCGACCACCTCGTCGACGAGGGACTCGTCCGCTACGTCGGTGCCAGCACCATGTCTGCCTACCAGTTTACGAAGGCGCTGTACACCGCGGACGTAGAGAATCTCGAACGGTTCGCGTGTATGCAACCGGAGTACAACGCAGTCGACAGACACGAGGAGGCGAACCTCCTTCCGGTCTGTGAAGGTGAAGAAATCGGAGTCATCCCGTGGTCACCGCTGGCGGGTGGGTTCCTCACCGGAAAGTACGAACGAGATAGTTCCATTCCCGCAGGCACACGCGCAGAAACGGATAAATACACCTCGAACCGCTTCAGCGACGAGAACTGGGACGTCCTCGACGAGATACGTGACATCGCCGAGAAGAAAGACGCGACACCGGCGCAGGTGTCGCTGGCGTGGTTGCTCCACAAACCCGTCGTGGATGCGCCAATCATTGGTCCCCGAAGCATCGAACACCTCGACGAGAACCTCGCTGCGCTCGATATCGACCTGACACCCGACGAGAGAGAACGTATCGAAGCGCCGAAGACGCCGCGGTGGCCTGCACCGGGCAAGGATTAAGTATCAACGGGGCGAAGTTTATCGACAACGTTGCAGTCGCTAGACTGATTGGGTTCCGGAGTGCTGACAATTTTGACAAGTAGTTTACTACAACAGCGGTAGTGGCTGCCACCAAAACTATAAATAATCACTAATTGTAGAGTACAAACTGTAATGGTTGATGCTGACTCACGCAAGGGCAAGCGGAACGGCGTCTCGCGACGCAGCTTCGTGAAGGCTGCCGGCGCATCTGGCGTCGCAGTTGGACTCGCTGGCTGTATTAGTACAGGCGGCGGCGATGGTAACTCAGGTAACGGCGGCGGCAACGGTGGTAGCGACGACACCGACACGCCGATCAACACCGAAGCGCCGACCGAAGACATCACGGTCCAGATTGCCGGCGACACTCGGATGGCCGACAACAGCGATGCGATCATCCAGTCCATGTACGACGCAGGACTGCCCGAGAACATCTCTGTCGAGATTATCGCCGGTTCGCAGGTGACCGACAACCGACAGGCACAGTACCAGCAGTGGCTGAACGGTGGCCGCGAAGAACCGACCCTTCTGATGATGGACAGCGGGTGGACGATTCCGTTCATCGCACGGGACCAACTGCAGAACCTCTCGCAGTCGCTCCCGAGCGAGATGACCTCCACCATCGAAGACGAGTACTTCCAGGCGAGTGTCGATACGGCGAAGGGTGCCGAAGGCGACCTCTACGGTGTTCCGCTCTTCCCCGACTTCCCGACGATGCAGTACCGCAAAGACCTGCTTCGAAACGCGGGCTACACCGACGAGGACTTCGAGACGTGGGCGACCGAGTCCATGTCGTGGGAAGAGTTCTCCGCGATCACGAAAGAGGCCATGGAGGCCAACCCCGACATCGACAACGGATTCACCTTCCAGGCGAACGTCTACGAGGGTCTCTCGTGCTGTGACTTCAACGAGTTCATGACCTCGTACGGTGGGACCTTCTTCGGTGGCCGAGAGAACCTCTTCGGCCCCGTCGGTGACCGACCGATTACGGTCGACGAAGAACCCGTCCTCAACTCCATTCGGATGGTCCGTACGCTCATCCACGGTGAGGACGACGAACACGCCCTCGACGGCATCACGGGCAACATCTCGCCCGAGGCCGTCCTGCAGTGGACCGAAGAGCCGTCCCGCAAGCCGTTCACGGGCGGAAACGCAATCATGCACCGCAACTGGCCGTACTCCATCACCATCAACGGTGCCGAGGACGTCTTCGGCGAGGACCTCGGTGTCATGCCGATTCCGTACGGTGTCACGCCGGACGAATCCGAGTACGAGGGTACCGGTGGCCCTGTCGCCGCCCTCGGTGGCTGGCACATGACGATGAACCCGAACGCCCCCGACGAGCAGAAGTCGGCAGGGGTTCAGGTCCTGAGAGCGATGATGGAGCCACAGTTCCAGCTCGACAACTTCGGTATCCAGGGATGGATTCCACCACGTCCGGAACTCCTCGATTCCGACGAGGCGCAAGAAGTGGACGTCATCGGTCGCTACCTCAGCGCCCTGAAGGTCGCTGGCGAGAACGCAATCCCGCGTCCGGTCACCGTCGTGTGGCCGCAGCAATCCGGAAAGGTTGCGCAGGAGGTCAACAACGCGTATGCACAGGAGAAGGCCCCCGAACAGGCGATGTCTGACCTCAAGTCGCAGCTCGAACAGATCGAGCAGAGTGCCTCGTAAACCTCGTCTTGGGTAAGACGTAATAATACCCACATACGTTATCAATTGTCATGGCTACTGAACAACAATCGGGGGAGGCACTCACAGAGTCCCAGCGAAGCGGCCCGTACGCATCGGCCGTCAACTGGATCGAGACGCTCTCGGAGACGCAGTTCGCGTACCTGCTTCTGACGCCCGCACTCATCCTACTGGGGGTAATCGCGATCTACCCGCTCGTGTCGACGTTCAGCATGTCGCTGTACGCCGACCAACTGACCGGGGCCGCACGACTGGGTGAGTTCGTTGGATTGCAGAACTACATCGACCTGTTCACCGGTGCGCGGGACTTCGCGCTCCCATCGGCCTTCCTCCCGACGTTCACGACTGAATTCCCGTTCGTTACAGACATCTACTCGAGTGCGCTGATGGTGACGCTCATCTTCACCGCGTTCAGTGTGCTCTTCGAAACACTCATCGGCTTCGGCCAAGCGCTCATCCTCGACCAGGACTTCCGTGGCCGCCGGTGGGTCCGCGTCGCTATCATCATCCCGTGGGCTGTGCCCATCGTCATTCAGGGGATGATCTGGTTCCTGATGTTCCAGCCGAACATCGGGTTCCTCGTCGGAACGACCGAAAACCCGGCTATCATGAACCAACTCGGCCTCATCGGAACGACGCCGCTGCGTGACACCGCAGACTCACTGTTCCTCATCATCGTGGCCGACGTCTGGAAGACGTCAGCGTTCATGGCGCTTCTCATCCTCGCCGGGATGCAGAGTATCGACCGCTCGCTGTACGACGTGGCGAAGGTCGCTGGCGCGTCGCGCTGGCAACAGTTCAAGCTGATTACCTTCCCGCTCATCCTGCCGACGGTGCTGGTCGCGATGCTGTTCCGCACCATCGACGCGATGCGCGTCTACGGTATCATCGAGACGATGGCAGGGTGTCAGACCGTGCCATCGCTCTCGTGTCTCGTCGTCACCACGTTCAACGCACCGCTGTACGGAACCTCGGCGACAGTGGCGTTCATCACCGCCGGTATCATCGCCATCGTGGTCTCCATCTACATCGTGAACTTCGCCAGTGAGGGAATCTAAGATGTCCAACGAACAATCCGGAATCGGCCTCGGTTCCGACGACGCAGAGATGAAGCGAGGACCGCTCGGACGCTGGGTCGGTAAGGCCATCAAGAACCCCGACAGGGTCTACCGAGCGATGTTCTACGTCGCGACGGTGTTCTTCCTCGTGACGACCCTGTTCCCGTTCTACTGGCTCTTGGTCATCGCGCTCACGCCGAACAACCTCATCACCGACATGGGGCTGGTCCCGAAGGGATTCAACCCCGAGGTGTTCATCACCATGTTCGAACGGGTGCCGTTCCACCTGTACATGTTCAATAGTTTCGTGTTGGGCATCACGACGACGATTATCGTGTTGCTCCTCGCGAGTCTCGCGGGATACGTCTTCGGACGACTCCGCTTCCCGGGGAAGGGGCTGTTGATGCTGGGCATCCTCGCTATCTCGTACTTCCCGCCGGCGGCGTTCCTCATCCCGCTGTTCGAACTGTTCACCGGGAACACCGCCATCAGCCTCGGCACAGTCACCATCTCGACGCCGGACCTGTTCAACACGCCGGCACCGATGGTCTTCCCGTTCAGCGCACTGTTCC
>NZ_LOPV01000169.1 GCF_001469865.1 Haloferax profundi | reverse complement strand
GTCAATCTTCATCCTCACGACCTTCTACGGACAGATTCCCGACGGGTTGGAGGATGCAGCACGGGTCGAAGGGACGACTCGACTCGGCGCACTCTTCCGTGTCATCGTCCCGCTCTCGGCACCGGGTGTGGCGACTGCGGGCGTCCTCACGTTCATCGGAGTGTACAACGAGTTCTTCTTCTCGTTCATCATGAACAACGGTGAGGCCTCCTCGTGGGCGCCAATCGTCGCTGGTATCTTGAAATATCAAGGCCAGTTCGACACACCGTACAACCTGATGGCCGCCGCTTCCATCGTGGGAGTCTTACCCGTGGCCATCCTTGTCATCATCGCACAGGAACGTATCGTCAGCGGACTGACTGCAGGAGCACTGAAGGAGTAACCATGGGAGACGTCAAACTCGAACACGTAAGCAAGCACTACGACGACGTAACGGCAGTCGACGACATGAACCTCGACATCAACGACGGCGAATTTATTTGCCTCGTTGGACCCTCGGGGTGTGGCAAGTCGACGACGATGGAGATGATTGCGGGACTGACCATCCCCTCGGAGGGGAAGGTCTTCATCGGTGACCGCGAGGTCACGAACCTCCCACCGAAGGACCGTGGGGTGGCGATGGTGTTCCAGAACATCGCGCTGTTCCCGCACATGGACGTGTACGACAACATCTCGTTCGGCCTTCGCCTCCGCAACTACGACAAGGAGGAAATCGACCGACGCGTCAACCGCGCCGCAGACGTCGTCCAACTCGAAGGGATGCTCGACCGCATGCCCGACGAGATGTCCGGTGGGCAGCGACAGCGTGTCGCCATCGCCCGTGCAATCGTCCGGAACCCCGGCGTCTTCTTGATGGACGAACCGCTCGCGAACCTCGACGCGAAACTTCGCGTCCACATGCGGACGGAACTCCAGCGCCTGCACAAGGAACTGGACACGACCATCATCTACGTCACACACGACCAGGCGGAGGCGATGACGATGTCCGACCGCATCGCCGTCATCGACTCCGGTCAACTCCAGCAAATCGACCCGCCGCTGGTCTGTTACAACGAACCGGCCAACCTGTTCGTCGCAGGCTTCATCGGGTCGCCGTCGATGAACTTCCTCGACGGAACGGTCACCGAAAACGGCTTCGAGTCGACCAACATCGACATCGAATTCGACCCCGCCGACGTCGGCATCGAGGCAGGGCGAGAGGTCACGATGGGTATCCGCCCGGAGGACGTCTACCTCATCGAAGACAAGAACCTCGTGGCGAACCCGAGCCACGAAATCGACGCGATGACCGACGTTCTCGAACCGATGGGTGACGAGATATTCGTCTACCTGAAACTCGAAGAAGGCGCAGGAGCGAGCCTCGACGAGGACGCCATCGCGATGAACGACCAACTGCTGATGAGCGTCGCACCCGACACCGACGTCGAAGAAGACAAAGACGTCACGGTGGTCCTCGACCGCTCGAAGGTCCACCTCTTCGACACGGAGACGGGCAAGGCTATCAGCCACGGAATCGAGAGCACCGTCCAGGCGAGTGGGCCAACCGGCACCGAAGCCGAAAGCGACGACTAAGCCCTCGACACTCCCACACAACGTTTATCCGACCCACGACGTATCACACTCCCATGGTCAACGAACTCGGATTGTTCTACATCGGCGGCATGACGATTCTGTTCTTCTTTTGGGCCTACGGAATCGTCTCGTTCCTCCTCGACGTGAAGAACATCTACATCCCGAAGGGGCGACAGTACCTTCGTGGCCGGAAGCGTCTCAAAGAAGAAGAGCGTCGTGAACAAGAACGACAAGAGCGCGAAGAACAACTCTACTGAGACGCCCGGTCTGTCTCTTCTCCTCGCGCGCAGCCAGCACCAGTCGGTCGATTTTCGTCTCGGCCGCTGTCGATGCTGGTAAATCAGGCTAAAGAACGTGAAACTTAACACCAGCTGTAGTTAATAAATTATTCATGAGTACAGGTTCATCGGTCCGAGTCGGTATCGTCGGACTCGGAAACATCGGGCACCACCACGCAGACCGCCTCGTCGACCTCGGTGCGACGCTCGTCGGCGGTCTCGACATTCAGGCGGACGCACGGCGGCAGTTCGCCGAGAAGTACGACGTCAACACCTACGAAGACAAAGCAGAACTCTTCGGTGAAGTCGACGCCGTCATCATCACGACGCCGAACCGCTTCCACGAAGAGTACGCCGTCGCAGCACTCGACGCTGGCCTCGACGTGCTTCTCGAAAAGCCACTCGCGCACTCGCTCGAATCCGCCGAACGAATCGCCGAGGCCGCCGAACGGGCCGACGGGTTCTGTATGGTCGGGTTCAACAACCGCTTTGCCAACCCGGTCGAAGTCGTCCGCCACCACTACGAGAGCGGCCAATTCGGCGACATCACGCACGTCGAAGCGAACTACGTCCGCCGCCGCGGGATTCCCGGCCGCGGGTCGTGGTTCACCTCGAAGGACATCGCCGGCGGCGGGGCACTCATCGACATCGGCGTCCACGCCATCGACCTCGCACTCTACTTCCTCGACTTCCCCGACGTAGTCGAAGTCTCCGGTGTGACCCGTTCTGAGTTCGGTGACAGAGACGACTACACGTTCGTCGAGATGTGGGGCGACGACATCGGACCGGAAGCGTTCGACGTCGACGACTCCGCCAGTGCGTTCATCCGCACCGACGAAGGGACGACCATCTCGCTCGAAGTCGCGTGGGCGACGAACCGTCCGACCAACGACGAGTTCTTCCTGCGGGGTACCGAGGGTGGTGTGCGGTTCGACCGTGCGAGTCACGAACTGGAGTTCTACGACGGCGGCGTCGGTGGCAGCAACCACCTCTCGACGGCGAACGTCGAGACGCAGGCCAACGACACGCACAAGTCCGAACAGGAACTGTTCGTCGAGTCAGTCGCCGCGGGCGAACACCCCGGCCGCAACACGGTCGAACAGGGCCTCGCGGTCCAGCGCGTCATCGACGCCATCTACCGTTCGTCCGAGACTGGCCGCGCAGTCCGCCTCGACACCGTCGAGACCCCACCAGCGAACTGACGACCCAAACAGCGAAACACCTCACGACCCTACGTCCTCACCATGTCCGTCATCGATTCACTGAAACGACCCGAGCACACCGGTGAGAATCGGTGTCTTCCGTGTACAGTCGTCAACGCCGCGTTCGTCGCCATCGTCGGATTGGCACTCGGCGTCCTGTGGTTACCGGCCGGATTCGTCGTCCTCGCTATCGGGGCACTCCTCGTCTACCTCCGTGGTTACGTCGTCCCCGGAACGCCGTCGTTCGCGCCGCGACTCGTCGCCGCCGCCGGACTCAGCGGCGTCTTCGACCACGACGAGGAACCGCGTCAGTCTGAGAGTCTCGACGCCAACGTCAATCCGGACGTGATGCTGTCGACGCTCCTCGACGCCGGCGTCCTCGTCGAAGAACCGGACGGCCTGTTCCTCTCGGACGAGGCGCGGGAGGACTGGGAATCGACGATGGCGACACTCCGCAAGGCGTCGGACGACGAACTAGCCGACGCCGTGGCCGCCGCGATTCCCTTCGAGGCCACCGTGACGGCCGAGTACGACGGTATCTCTATCGACGGTCCGTCGATGTCGGTGTGGATTTCCCGACCACAGGCCATCGCCGACGTGGCGACGCTTCTCGCAGTCACCGAACGTGGTGTCGACCCGATGGTCTCGCTCGCCGCGACGGAACCGCTTCGGATGTTCACCGAAGTCTGTCCCGAGTGTGGCGGCGTCGTCGAAGAGACGACGGTGCGGAACTGCTGTGGCGGCACGGCCGGCATCTACGACTCCCCGGAACACGAGGTGCTGGGCTGTTCGGAGTGCGGTGCTGTCGTCTACGAGCTCGGCGACGAGTAAGAAACAGCGCGAATCGAAACGGATGGGTGTCGTGCGGGCACCCGCGTGCACTCGGCGAAGAGACGCCGTTCAGGCGAACCGGTCGCGGTCCGGAACTTCGTCGAGTCCGAGCAGAATCTCTTGACCTTCGATGTCTTCGAGTGCGGCGACGAGGCCACCGACTTCGACGACGCCCTCGTCCGTCTCGATGTGGAGCGACGCGACTTCTTCGGTGTCCTCGAAGGCAGTCTCGATGACGCGGCCTTCGACGACGATTGGGTTGCCCGTCTCCACGTCACGGCCAGAGACAGAGGCGTAGAAGTCGCCTTCTATCTCGCGGATGTCCTTGACTGCGCGGCGAATCGAGGCGTAGCGACGCGGGAAGGGGCGGCGCTTGCCGTTGGCGACGATGGTCTCGGCGGTAGACCACAGGACTGTCCCGAAGAACCCGCTCACGAGGAACCCGAGTGCCGAGCGGTTGAAGATGACGCCGTATCGGTCTCTGTCGTCGCGGAGGGCGTCCTGCGTCGCGTAGATGGAATATTCGCCGTCGGCGACGGCGAGGACGGGCGAGGTGATACCACGGCGTGCACGGGCGATAGTGGCCACGTCGAGGTAGTTGAACTCGGCCGGGTCGGGCGCGCGGGAGGCGGGCGTGACCAGGAGGTCGATGCTGACACCGCTGTCGACTGCCGCCGCGAGGTCGTCGCGGAACCGACGGAGCAGGTCGGGCGTCAGCGACAAGACGAGTTCGTACTCTGCAGACTCGATTATCTCTTCGATGTAGCGGAGAATCGTCGAACGGGATTTGACGAGTGAGACGGCCTCGGTGTCCCGTGCGGGTGCAGTGTAGCGTGCTTCGAGTTCCTCGATGAGTTCGTCGAGCGACGATTGGACGTTCGAGAAGGCGTCTTCGGGGTCGACGGCGACGATTTTCATCGGTCGCGACTCGCGGAGTTCGACGAGTCCGCGGTCCGAGAGACTTCGAACCGTGTCGTACACCCGGGGTTGGGGGATACTCGTGCGGTCTGCGATTTCGCTCGCCGTCAACTGCCCGTGTTCGAGGACGGCCAGGTACGCGTCTATCTCGTACTCGCCGAGACTGAAGCGCTCGCCGACACGCTCCATCGTGAGCCGTAATTCGTCAGCCATGTTCGTGACGTATACAGGCATCACCTAAGTCATTTACTAATATCCGAGTAGCACCGCATTTCGAAAACAAGTGGTGTGTGGCCCGACAGGTACCCTCACATGTACATCCGGTCTTCGGGGAGGTCAGCTTCGTTCTCCTCGAGTCTGTTTGCGAGTTCTGCGTAGTACTGGCGAACGCTCTCGGCGAACGTTTCGAGTGGCCGAGAGTCGACACCTAAGCCGTACACGTCGTCTACTGCGTCGACGAGTCTGATTGCCGCCTCGACGTCGGGGACCTGTGCGTGGACTGGCGTGACGTAGACGCCGACGCCCAGTGGCGACTCGATACCACGTTCGACGAGTGCGGCGTTCGTGCCGGCGAAGAACCCACGACCCATCGGTGGGATATCGCTCGACTGGAGGCGCGCCTCGCGGTAGTCGTCGGTGGCGACGTAGTAGGTGCGGTGTTCGTCTGGACCGTGCGCGATTGGGACGCCGGCGAGGACGGCTATCTCGCCCACACCGTGGCCCTCCATCCAATCCAGAATGACGTTACTGAACTGCGTACCGAACTCGGCGGGCACGAACACCTCTCCGACGAGGAGCGTCACGTCGATATCGGGGCGAGAGAACAGTCGTGTGTGGTGTCTCGGCCGGCCTTCGAGAAACGGCGTCACCGACGGCAACCCTTCGACGGTGAGGTGTCCGGTCTCTTCGAGTTCGAGGTGGTCGACGATGAAATCGACGGCGGTCAGGCCGGCGAGTCCGAACGACGAGAATCCCGCGATGAGAACCTCGCTCGGTGTCTCTTCGTGCGTGATGCGGAAGTCGGGGTGGGAAATCCCTGTGTTGTCCATACACGACGATACGTCGCAGTGACACATAGCCGTTCACTGCCTCGTGAACCTCCGAAGTGACAACCCTTTTTTCGTCACTCTGCGTTGCGATTTCCATGCACGGAGTCGACGGGGTGACGGACGCGGCAGTCGATGTCGGGGTGCGACTCGCAGCGACGGGCCGAGACACCCTCCCCGTCCCACTCCAGTCGGGACTGGTCACACCGCCGGATTTCGTCCCGGAGTACCTGCTGTTCCCCGGATGGCAGTTCGCCGCGGCACTCCTCGTTCTCGTCCTCAGCGTCGTCGTCTCGAAGTACGCGGTCAGATTGCTGGGGCGGCCAGTCGCCCGGCAGTTCACCCGTCAGAGCGTCGCACAGACGGTACTTCGCATCGTCCGTCTCTCCATCTTCTTCGCTGGGACTGTGTTCGCAGCGAACCTTCTCGGCTTCGAACTCGGAAACATCGTCCTCTCGGTGACGGTGTTTTCGGCCGTTCTCGGTATCGTCCTCGCACCCATCGTCGGGAGTATCATCAACGGCGTGTTCGTCCTCGTGGACCAACCCTTCGAAATCGGCGACATGATAGAACTCGACGACGGGACCCGCGGGTTCGTCGACGAGATAAACCTGAGTTACACGAAGATTTTCACACTCGACAATACGTTCCTCGTCATGCCGAACTCGAACATCCGTGACCGCGACGTCATCAACTACTCCGCCGAGGACGAGCGGACGCGGATGACGCTC
>NZ_LOPV01000168.1 GCF_001469865.1 Haloferax profundi | reverse complement strand
GACGTCCTCGTCACCTACGAGTCGGAGTTGGCGCGGGCCCGCGAGTTGGTCGAACGCGCCGCCCGCGACACAGAGCAGGTCATCGAGGGGGGTCCGGACATTCGCGTCGGCAGCGCTCGCTACCCTGCGAAACCGACGGCGTACCTCCACTCGTACGCCGACAACGGCGTCCTCTTGCGCCTTCGCTACTGGGTGACGAAACCCTACAAGATGCCGCGTATCCAGTCAGACGTGCAGACACGTCTGTGGAACCTGCTCGAAGAGTCCGACGCGAACGTGGAGTTCGCCTACCCGCACACCCACGTCGTCTTCGACGAGACGAGTGGGTCGCTTCAGGTCGACGCTGGCAGTCCCGAACGCGCGCGGCACGCAGTCGCGTCACCGTCGGGAGAGGCCACCGAGTCACCCGATACCGGCGGCGACGGCGCAGAATAAGTCTGTTCAGCCGGTGTCAGTGGTTGGCGCGGACAGTGATGACCGTGGCGTCGAGTTTCTCGCGGAGGAACACGTCGATGTCCGGGTCGTCGAGGAACCGACGGAGCATCCGCCGCCAGCGACTCGCCTGTTTGGACCCGATGACGACGATATCGGCGTCCTCGGCGGCAACTTCTTCGAGGATGGTCTCTTCGACGAGGAACCCTTTCCGGACGACGTAGCGCGCGCGAGTCAGCGGGCCGAACTCGCGTTCTACCGCGCGCTTGAGTTC
>NZ_LOPV01000167.1 GCF_001469865.1 Haloferax profundi | reverse complement strand
CTCGGTTCGACTGGTAGAGGTCGACGTGGAGGACCGTCAACTCCGCGTCGCGTTCCCTCGCGACGCGGACTGCCTCTTCGAGCGTCGCCCGCGAGTGTCTGGAGAGCGGATACCGAACCGGGACCACGACCCGTGTCATATTCGGGACCCACTCACTGGGTGTGCGTCAACCTTTCCTTCTCGGACGCGTTGGCCGGCGTCTGAACGGCGGTTGGAGATCGGTCAGTCCTCCGCGGGTGTCGTCGTCCGTCGCTCGATTCGCCCCTCGACTGCCGCGTCGAACCCGACGTCGCGGGCGTACCGTGCCAGTTCCTCGTGTTGAATCCCGAACTCACCGGCGCGGTGTGCCTGTGTCGCCGCCGGGAACTCCTGTGTGCTGTGGAGGACGTAATCGCTCGTGGCGAGGGTGTAGAGCCTCTCCGGGTCGATTGGGTCGCCGCCGACGGTGGCCTCGACGACTTCGTCTCGTTCGTCGTCCCAGACGATGCGTGCACCACTGACGTGTGCGTGCCACCACTCGGGTTCGCCGAATCCCATCTTCGTCCCGCGGGCGGCGTTGAAGACGGCGAGCAGTTCCGTGCCGGTCACTTCGGCGACGACCAGATGCTCTTCGAACGGGACGAGACTCACCAGGTCGGCGTGGGTGATGTCGGGGCCGATTGGCGGACCCGAGCGAATCCCGCCGCTGTTTTGCAGGCCGACGTCCGCGCCAGTGGCCCAGCGGTAGGCGTCCGCGATAGCGTTCCCAACCCGACACTCGCCGGCGGCGACAGTCTCTTCTGACCGGTCCATCGGGCGGTCGATTCGGCAGAGGATGTCGTCGAGACCAGCGGCGTCGACACGCCCGTTGAGCGCCGTCACGAGCGACTCGACGGGGCGGTACTCCGACGTCCTGTGTCGGACCGTCTCGATTCGCTCCACCTCGATTCGAACTTCCCAGACGACGTGACCGTTCGCGCCGGGGCGGACGATTGGGACGCCGTCGACCACGTCGTCGCGTTCTGCGTGGACGTGCCCGCCGAGGACGAGGTCGACGTCGCACCGACTGGCGAGTTCGTCGTCGCCGCTCCCGAGGTGTGAGAGTGCGACGACGACGTCGGCACCCTCTTCGCGGAGTGCGGTGGTCGCGTCGTCTGCCGCCGCGTACGGGTCGTCGAACGTGAGTTCGACCGCTTCGGGGTTGATAGACCCGGTTGCAGGGTCTGTCACGCCGAAGAACCCGAGTGTCACACCGTCTATCTCGCGGGTGGCCCACGGGACGGCACCGTCGGCGGCGGCGAACTGGTCGCCGTTCTCGTCGCGGACGTTGCTAGAGACCCACGTCGGGCGACTCGCGGCGACGAGTTCGCGGGTCCGACTCGCGCCATAGTCGAAGTCGTGGTTGCCGAACGTCTCCAAGTCGGCGTCGACGGCGTCGTAGAAGTCGAGGACCTGCCCGCCTCGTTCGACGAGCGACAGGACGCCGGGAGAGGTGTTGTCGCCCGTGCCGACGACGAGGGTTCGTTCGTCGTCGAGGGCGGTGACGCACCCGGCGAGGCAGCCCGCACGCTCGGGGTCGTCGAAGACGTTCTCGATATCGGAGTAGTGGAGGAGCCGAGGCATTCGCTGGTCGAACGTGGGGGTGCGATTGGACAAGAAGCCGTCGGGACGCAGTGGAGTTCGAGGAGTGGACTTGGGCCAGACGCCGGTCCACGAAGCAGTCGCTCCCCGAATCGACCCGCGTTACTCGCCTGCTTCGCCTTGCAGTTCGAACGCGACTTCGACCTCTGCTTGGTACTCTCGGGTCTCTACAGAGGCGACTTCGACGCCGAGTTCTTTCACCTCGACCCATTTGACACCGGCGAGCGTCTCCTCTGCTCGGTCGATTGCGTCGTCGACTGCCGCGTCGAAACTCTCGTTACTCCGACCGATGAGGGTGATTTTCTTGAACACCATCTCGGCAGACTATTCGTCGTACTATCACAAATAATCGTCCCCGTCTGCACTTCGATACGGCGTCCCGGTTTCGGCGTACTCGGAGACGAGGTCACAAGCCCACTCGATTGCCTGCGCGTCGTAACTCACGAGCATCGCCTCCACACCTCCCGTGTGGTTGTACACGACGAGCGTCACAGACGCGTCGTCCGGTTGCTCGGCGACGAAAACCCCGTACGGTGGAGCGTCGGCGACACTGAAGATACGAACACCTGCGTCGTGGACGGCATCGAGTGCGGCCCCGTACTGTGACGAGAGCCACGACAGCGACTCCTCCGAGACGACGAACCGCGCGTCCTCGCCGAGCGAGACGAGCGTCTCACGTGTGTCCGGGTCGAGTCTGAACCGAAACGGGCCGTTGAAGCCATCGATTGCCGTCACGTCGTCGATGACGGCCTCGACTTGGCTTTCGAGTGCCGCGGGGTCTCTGTCGCAGACGATGGCGTCACGGAACAGCGACGTTGGCACGTCGAGTCCGTCCGGAAGACGGGCCAGAACTGCGTCGGCGGCGAGAACGGTCGAGAACGTGTCGAGTGCTTCGTCGTGCGTGCGCAAGGCGACGACGCCAGTGTTCGTCGCGACGAACCCACCAGAGATGTGTTCGACCAACCCGAGGTCAGTGAGTTCCTCGATACCACGGTCGATAGTCGACCGAGAGATCGACAGTAGGTCGACGAGTTCCGCTTTGGTGTACGTCTCCGTCGTCAGCACGTCGAGTATCGACCGGCGTTTGGACACAGTCGAAAAGTCGACTGCCCGGTTGTCCGTCGTGGCCGACTTCCTCATCACCCTCTAAACCTCAACGCACCTACAAATTTGTAACGGCAGCGTTGGTGGTCGACGAACGTGGTCGTCGCCACGCTACTGTGTTGAGCCGTCCAGACGCGACCGAATCGCACCGACCACGTCGGTGAGGTGGGCAGTTCCCCAGAGTGCGACCACTAACCCACCGATGGTGTCGAAGACGAGGTCCAACATCGTATCTTCGAGTCCGTACTGCGTCAACACCGACCCAGTCCCGGCGAGCGCGGCGACACGGGAAATCCCAAACTCGATGACCTCCCAGAAGACGCCGAACGCGAGGACGAACAACAAGATGAAGACGAACATGAACCTGCCGGGGAGGTAGATAGCGGTGGTGTGCTGGTCGACGGCCCGAATCGTCGCGTACCCGGCCGCGGCGACGACGGACGACGAGAGTGCGTGGGTGAGGTGGTCCCACCACCAGACACCGGCGTAGAAACTCGTCTCGGAACCGGGGATGCCGACGGTGCCGAGTGCGTGGAGGAACGCGGCGGCGGAAATCCAGAGCGTCAATCCGGCGTCCATCGGGATGCGGTAGTCGCGTTCGAGTATCGCCGGCAAGTACGTCACGCCGAGGCCGACGGATGCGTTGACCACGATACCGAGGTTTCGCCGGTCGAGCCCGATGAAGATGAGACCGACGAGAATCAGTTGCATCGCTCGCGCGAGTTGTTGCTGGCGATGTGCGTCGATGTGCAGTCTCGTCCGGATCTTCACGGCGACTCCCCTCCGTCGGGTTCGACCGTCTCCGCCGCTTCGACGACCTCTGCCGGGATGCGCTGTCTCGAATCTGCCCGACGGCGGAAGTAGTACTCGAACAGTAATCCAGCGGCGAGTCCGGCGACTGTCGCGGCCACGAAGTCCCACATCAGGGCCGTCTCGACGACGTCCTCGGGCCGGCCGTTCAACAGGAGGCGCGTCCCGAGGTAGAGGTCCGACAACCACTGGACCACCGCCCAGACGCCCGCGGCGGCCATCGTCGCGATGACGACGAAGAAGACGGCGAACGAGTGGTTCATCCGAACCGGCGTGAACACGTCTAACTCGACGGCGATGATGAGGGCGACTGCGGCGACGGCGAGGTACGTCGAGACGCGCCCTGTGAACGTCAGTCCGCCAATCGTCTGCCCCGTGACGAGGACTCGAGCGACCAATGGGAACGACGCGAGCGCGACCACTTCCCACGGGAGCATCGCCTGTGGTTCACGGAACGCAATCGCTGGGACGACGGTCAGGATAGCGACGATGGCTGCGAATCCACCCCAGACGAGGTCGTCGTTGGCCACGACACTCCCGATAGCGACTGCTACGAGAAATCCAACGAATAACCACGAGAGGGCCGCGTTGAGCCGTTTGTTACGGACAAACCGACGTAGCCCCGACTGCGTGGTCTGCGGCATACCCATCCGTTAGCGATGGGGTGAGAAAACGTTTGGGCGCGGTTAGGTGTTCGCGCCGCGAACGACTTCGTAGTCGTCTCCCCCACCGTTCGACACACCAATAATGGCCCACTCGTACGGGAGGTCGACACCTCGGAGGCGCTCTGTGAGCGCATCGATGTGGTCGTCCCACGTCACGAAGCAGCGGAGGCGATATCCGTTCTCGTCTCCGCCGTCTGTAAGTACCGGTCGGCACTCAGACGCTTCGCGCGAGCTCAGTGCGGTCACTTGGACCGTACGCCACTTGTGTTCGGCCAGCATTTGGGGTCCGTCCCCCGAGACGGTGTACCCCAGCCGGCCGAATATCGACCGAGCCTCCTGAACAGGGGGAATCGAAGCCTGGGCCATGCAACTCTATCTACACTAGCGCCCTTGATAAAGGTTGTCACGGCACACCGTACCAATTGTCAACGAATGTTCGGTTGCACAGACGATTCTACTCGTGTGCGGCGTCCCACTCGTCTGGTTTTCGGACGTTTCCACACTCGTTGCACTCGATTCGCCCCATCGTGTCCATCGCGGTATTGAACGAGTCACAGTTACTGCAGAGGAATCCCCATCGGTTCTCGGCGTCGTCAGTCGCGTAGACTACGTAGAACGGCCCTTTCGACCCGCGTTCGACTTCGTCCTGTGCGACGTAGACGGTCTTTCCACTGTCGACGGTCTGTGATTGTAAGTCGGCCATGTACCTCGATTCGCGGGCGAGTGGCTTAAGAAGTCTGGGCCTACGTCCGGAAGGATTCGCCGCACCCGCAACTGCTCGTCGCGTTCGGGTTCTCGACG
>NZ_LOPV01000166.1 GCF_001469865.1 Haloferax profundi | reverse complement strand
GCGCCTTGCAGTCCGCCCTCGTAGGCGAGCGTCGACCCGCCGATGTAGTTGATACTCGCCGGGTCGACGAAGACGCGCAGACCGTGTTGTTCGACGACTGTGTCGTCGTCTTCGGGTTCGTTGTCGAACCGCATTCCGTACGAGAGGCCGGCACATCCGCCCTGCTGGACGAATAGACGGAGACCGGCAACGTCGGTGTCCATCGACTCTCCTTCGAGGAGTGAGATGGCCTCGTCCGCGGCGGCGGGCGTGACCGTGACAGCCGCGTCGCCGCTTCCAGTCGCGGATTCCGTGCTCATACTACCCGTTATACTGTGGGAACGGATAACTGTGGCGCCGGGGATACCCAGCGACCACCTCGTTACGACTCGCCTACCCAGAGAAGCGTCTCGCTACTGGTCGAATCGCTCACGGACGCTCTGGGCGTGAGCGTCGAGTCCCTCCGCGTCGGCGAGCGTCGTGATAGTCTCCGAGAGAGCAGAGAGCGCGTCGTGGTCGAGTCGTTGGACCGTCGTCGAGCGAACGAAGTGGTCGACTGAGAGGCCACCCTGTCGCTTCGCGCCGGCACCGGTCGGCAGGACGTGGTTCGTCCCGGAGGCGTAGTCGCCGGCGGCGACGGGCGTGTACGGGCCGAGGAAGACGCTCCCTGCCGAGTCGATGCGGTCTAAGAGCGCTTCGTCGTCGTCGGCCTGAATCGACAGGTGCTCTGCGGCGTACTCCTCGGCGAAGAGGACCGCTTCAGACATCGACCGGGCGAGGAGGACGTCCGACGCGTCGTTCTCCAGTGCCGCTTCGATGGTCTCTGTGCGCTCGCGTTCGGCGGCCTGTCGCTCGACTTCGGCGACGATAGCATCCGCAACGTCGGCGTCGTCGGTGACGGCGACGACGGAGGCGTTCGGGTCGTGTTCGGCCTGCGCGACGAGGTCCGCCGCGACGAACTGCGGGTCCGCCGTCTCGTCGGCGACGACGAGGACTTCCGACGGGCCGGCGAGGAAGTCGATATCTACGTCTCCGCGGACTTCGGCCTTCGCAGCGGTCACCCACTTGTTACCCGGACCGACCACCTTCTGGACGGCTTTGACCGTCTCGGTGCCGTAGGCGAGGGCGGCGATGCCCTGGGCCCCGCCAACCGAGTACACCGCGTCCGCGCCAGCGACGTGCATCGCAGCGAGCGTGACGGGGTTCATTGGGTCGGCCGGCGGGGTGGCGACGGCGACGTGTTCGACGCCGGCCACCTTCGCGGGGATGACGCCCATGAGGACGCTCGATGGGTACGCCGCAGTGCCGCCGGGTACGTAGACGCCGACGCGTTCGAGGGGTCGGTAGCGACGGCCGAGTTCTCTGCCGTCGTCGAACTCCTCGCGCCAGTCTTCGGGAACCTGTCGCTCGTGGAACTCGCGGATATTCGCCGCCGCCGTCTCGATTGCCTCGCGCACGTCGTCGTCGATTTCGTCGTACGCGCGTTCCGCCGCGTCGCTCACGTCGATGTTACCGACTTCGACGCCGTCGAACTCGCGGGAGAACTCGCGGAGGGCAACGTCCCCCTCGGTTCGGGCGCGTTCGACGATGTCGCGGACGTCGGACCGGACCTCGGCGACGCCGGCGTCACGCTCGAAGAAGGCGCGGCGGGCGTCCGGGCCGAGACCGGCCAGTTCGCGGACCTCGATGTTCATACGCGGCGTTCGGTGTCGGCGCGAAAAGTCGTTGCGGAAGCGGTGGGAAGATAGCGAGAGTCGTTCGTACTCCGAAGATGGGGGCGACGCGCCAGCGTCCGCCCCGCGTACCCTCGCTGAACGGGTCAGTTCTAACTATAGATTATCTGTTACTTCTCGGCGGAAGATGTGTGGGTGGCATTGTCTGTCACACTGCCGTCTCCCGATAAAGTGCTGGTTAACTAACCGTAACCCACGGGTTACGATATTGTCAGGTCGTGTCTCCTCACGTGGAGATGTCGAAGATGACTGCACAAGAGAACGAAGCACTCGCACGGCAATTCGTCAAAGACGTATGGAACGACCACAACCTCGATGCGATAGACGAACTGTTTAGCCCGGACTACACAGGCCATTGGTTCGAACTCGGTGGCCAAGACGTCGACAGAGCAGGCCTCCATCGGTTCGTCGAGAACGTGTTCGAGGGGTTCCCGGACTACACGATGGACATC
>NZ_LOPV01000165.1 GCF_001469865.1 Haloferax profundi | reverse complement strand
AAGAACTCGTGACTATCGGGTTCAAAGGCGGTGGGTCACACGAAGGTGAGTTCTACGGCATCCCACCGACGGGGAAGTCGGCGGCGACGACGCAGCCCACTCCCGGAATCATGTCGATGCGTGTTGAAGACGGGCAGTTCGTCGAAGGCTGGGCGACGTGGGACGCACTGGGCATGATGCAGGAACTCGAAATCGTCCCCAAAGACTTCAGTCAGGCCGTCTCCGCAGAGGACTGACCCAATCGATTCCGCTCAGCCGAACCGCATTCCGACCACGCGCCGATTTTTAGATGACGTCCCGCCGTTCCGTGTACGTCAGGGTCTGTTGGTCGGTCTGAATCGTCGTCTGAATCGTAATCCATCCATCCGATTGCTGGACGGCGAACGCCTCGGAGAACGAGAGTTCGACGCGTCTGGTCGTCGTGTACGACTCGCCGGCACCGAGGTCACCGACCGATTCGCTTCCGCGCCAAATCTCGTCGTCCGAGGCGGTGCTGTTGCCGGCGAAGATACGACTGTAGACGGTGACACCAGTCGCACCCGTATCCTGCCGGTTCGTCAGCGTACTCGTCACGTCACGGCAGGTCTGTCCGCACTCCTCGATACGGACGATGGTGAACGCGAACGGGTCGGCCGGTTCTGCCGTCGTCGCGGTACTCGTGGCCGTCGCGTCGCCACCGCTGGTCCCGCCGTCTGTCTCGCTGCCTTCGGTGCTTCCACTACCGTCACTCGTTGGCGTCGCCGTCTGTGTCGGGAACGGGTCGGCCGACTGGTCTCCGGCGTCTGACCCGTCGGCGAACGGGCCGATACCGGTCACGAACGAGACGCCGACGCCGGCGGCGACGAGGAGGACGACTGCCGAGGCAACGAGGAGGGACCGTTTCATGCGTACTGAAAGATACGTGTTCGTTTGGTGAGTAATCGTCGGTCAAAAAATCAGTTCTCGGCGTGTTGCGGCGACCCGGCGTGGTCGCTCACGACGGGTCCAAGCGCGCCATCGAGCGCACCGTCGAGGAAGTCGTTCACCGTGTCGTGGATGTCAGACACGAAGTCGGGGACCTGTTCGGGTAACTCGCTCGGCGGCCCCTGTTGGCCGACGTCGTTCGGGTTCGCGTTCGTCGTCGATTCGTCTGCGCCCGCACCTGGCGTCGCGGCGGCGACACCCGCAGTCGCAACGAGGACGGCGAGTGCGACGCCAACGATTGTTCGTAGCTTCATCGTGATTCGCTCCGGTCGCCACTCACGGCGGGACGATGATGAAGGGTGGAAACTGTGCGGGCCGATTTGCATCGGTTTCGGTGACCGTCGAACCGAATCAACGCGGATTATTCGCGAGTAAACCCGCGTTACTGGTTCAGTTCCTCGCGCATCGCGGCGAACCCGGCGTCGACGTCGACGTCCGCACCCTGTGCTTCGAGTGCCTCACCGAGTGCAGTCATGAGGAACGAGACGTTCTGTGGTTTGGCTGAGTAGCCCATACACCCGATACGGAAGATGTCGCCGGCGAGTGCGCCGAGACCGCCCGCGATTTCGAGGTCGTAGTGTTCGAGGACGTAGTCGATGGCCTCGCCTGCGTCCACGCCGTCGGGGACGAGAACGGCGTTGAGGCTCGGAAGCCAGTACTCGTCTTCGGGGTTCAAGCCGAGACCCATCGCTTCGACGCCGGCCTTGAGGGCGCTGGCGACGTTACGGTGGCGGTCCCAGCGATTCTCGATGCCCTCTTCGGCGACGAGTCTGAGTGCCTCACGAATCGCGTAGACGTTCGTGATGGGTGCAGTGTGGTGGTACGCCCGGTCTTCACCCCAGTAGCCTTCGAGCAGCGACAGGTCGAGGTACCACGAACGCGGTGCCTCCTCACGGGAGAGGACTTTGTCCATCGCACGGTCGTTGAGCGTCAGCGGACTCGCACCCGGCGGACAGGACAGACACTTCTGCGGGCCGGAGTACGCCACGTCGATGCCCCAGTCGTCGACTTCGAGTTCGACGCCGCCGAGCGACGTGACGGTGTCGGCGACGACGAGTGCGTCGTGGTCGTGGGCGATGCTCGTCAGTTCCTGGACGTGCGGTTGCTTGACGCCGGTCGAGGTTTCGGCGTGGACGAATCCGAACACGTCGGGTTGGTACTCGTCGAAGGCCTCTTGCACGTCGGCCGTGTCGAGGGGTTCGCCCCACGGCGCGTCGACGTGGACGACGTTCCCGCCGGCGCGTTCGGCCATCGACTCCATCCGGCCACCGAAGTAGCCGTTCGTCGGGACGAGCATCGTGTCGCCCGGTTCGACGAGGTTGCCGATGGCAGCCTCCATCGACGCCGACCCGGTGCCAGAGACGGGAATCGTCCACTGGTTGTCGGTTCGGAACGTGTAGCGCATGAGTTCTTGAACCTCGTTCATGATGTCGATGAACGACGGGTCGAGGTGCCCGACCAGCGGCGTCGACATCGCCCGGAGCACGCGGGGATGTACGTCGCTCGGTCCGGGGCCCATCAGCGTCCGATTTGGCGGCGTGAGTTCGCCGACATCTGGTGCATTCGGCATGGTCTACGATGACGTGCCTCCCCACTGGGCTAAAAACATAGGGAAAGCGAACGGAGTGCCGGTAGATACGCGAGAAAGACGTTCGAGAGTGAGCGCAGTCGCTGACGAGTCCGTCCCTCGTCGGTCGATTTACCCGGTGAGTCGCTCGGCCACTTTCTCGATTGGGTGTGGTGGCCGTGACGCGCCCTTGTCGCGGTCTTCGAGTTGTGTCCGACACGACGCACCCGGTGCGACCACCGTGTCGCCGTCACTGTCGTCGACCTGTCCGAACAGGATGCGGCCGATTGCTTTCGAGAGGTCGTAGTGTTCGGTCTCGTAGCCGAAACTGCCGGCCATTCCACAGCACCCCGAATCGAGTGGGTCCACCTCGTACCCGACCCGGCGCAGGACGCCGACGGCGTGGTGGTCTTTGTTCAGCGCCTTCTGATTACAGTGACCGTGGTAGGTCAGGGATTCGACAGCACCGCCGTCGACGACGGCCTTTGGGCCGCCCGCCGACTCCGCACCAGTGGCGTCGTCTCGTCCCTGAACCGGGAGTGCGTCGTCCAGTCGGTACACGTCGAGGAACTCCATGACGCCGTAGGCCGCCGCACCGACGTCTGTGACGGATGGGTGGTCGAGTAGGTCGTAGTACTCGTCTTGGAACATCACGGCGTCCGAGGGTTCGGTGAACACCACTGACCAGCCATCCTCGACGTACGGTGCGAGCGTCTCGACGTTTCTGGCGGCGCGACCACGGGCAAGGTCGAGGAACCCACCGGAGAACGCCGCGCGACCGCTGGGTGCGACGTTCTCGGCCAACTGGACGTGGACGCCTGCCGCTTCCAACGTCCGAACTGCCGCCCGGCCAATCTCTGGCGTGACGTAGTTCGTGTAGGTGTCGGGGAACAACAGCACCTTGTGTGTCGCCTCGTTGGCGGAGACAGCAGGGTCGTGCGACGCCATCCAGTCTTCGAGGGAGTGGCGGGTGAACGCCGGAAGGTCTCGGTCCGGCGCGATACCGAAGAGTCGGTCCATCACGGTTCGCGCACCCGGGATACTCGCCGCCCAGTTCGACACTGGTGCGAGTGCACTCCCGAGTTTCGCCGCGTTGTCTATCTGCGCAAAGAGGCGCTCTCGGAGGGACGACCCTTCTTCTTGATGGTGTTTGTGCTTGACCTCGGCTTTGAGTTTCGCGAGGTCCACGCCGGTCGGACAGTCGTTCTTACACCCTTTACACCCGACACAGAGGCCGAGAACCTCCTCTTGGAATCGGTCGGTGTAGAGTTCGTCTTCGGGTAGGTCGCCGCTGATGGCCGCACGAAGCATGTTCGCCCGCCCTCGCGTCGTCTCCGCTTCGTCTTTCGACGCTCGGTAGGTCGGACACATGGTGTCCGTCCCAGTCTGTCGGCACGTTCCGCACCCGTTGCACAACTCCACGAGGTGCGAGAATCCGCCTTCGTCGTCGAAGTCGAGGGCCGTCGTCGGTTCGAGCGACTGGTAGGACGCCCCGTAGCGGAGGTTCTCACGCATATCCGCCGGGTCGTCGTCACGGTAGACGACGTTCCCGGGGTTCATCTGCCAGTCGGGGTCGAACGCCGTCTTCAGTTGCTTGAACGCGTCCCAGAGTTCGGGACCGTACATCTTCGGGTTCCACTCGGTTCGCGCCATGCCGTCGCCGTGTTCGCCCGAAAACGCGCCGTGGTGTTCCAACACCAGGTCGGTCACGTCGTCGGTAATCGAGTGCATCGTCTCGATGCCGTCGGTGTCTTTCAGGTTCAAGATGGGCCGAATGTGGAGTGTGCCCGACCCGGCGTGGGCGAAGTACGCTGCCGACGTGCCGTGGTCGTCGAGTACGTCCTCGAACGACTGCACGTACTCGGCGAGTTCTTCGGGTGGCACGCTGGCGTCCTCGATGAACGGGTACGGTTTGGGGTCGCCCTGCAGCGACATAAGCAACGGAATCGCTGCCTTCCGGAGTTTCCAGATGTCGGCTTGTGCCTCGTCGGTGTACGCTTCGATGGCCTCGAAGGCGTTCCCATCGTCCGACCCCGACTGGAGGAAGTGGTCGTTGGCCGCTTCGATGGCCGCCTCGAAGTCGTCGTGGAGTTCCGAGTCGAACTCCAGCATCAGCGTCGCCGCCGTCCCGTCTGGGATTTGCTCGACGTACTGTGCGTACTCGCTCGATTCGCTAGCCATCCTGAACACCTCGTCGTCCATGAGTTCGACGGCGCTGGCGTCGAAGTCGAGGGCGTCGGGGACCGCCGCCATCGCGTCTATCAGGTCGTCGTAGGCGTAGAGGACGAGCGCAGTCTCCTCGGGAACCGTCACGAGCGACACGGTCGCTTCGACGACGACGCCGAGGGTTCCTTCTGCGCCGACGAAGAGTTTCGAGAGGTTGATGACCGTCTCACCCTCGTCGTTCTCGAAGACGACTTTGTGGAGGTTGTACCCCGAGACGGAGCGTTTGAGCGTCGGATACCGTCGCTCGATTTCGTCTTCGTTGTCCTCGACGAGTTGCCTGACGGTCTGATACAGTGCTGCCTCTCGGTCGTCTTTTCCGACGATGTCGTCCCACTCGTCGCTGTCGACGACCACGTCGCGCGTGTGAATCTGCGACCCGTCGGCCAGTATCACCTGCAACTCCTCGGTGTAGGCGTCGGTGATACCGTACCGGACCGAGTGCGCGCCGGTCGAGTTGTTGCCGATGCCGCCGCCGATGGTCGCGCGATTCGACGACGCCGGGTCGGGGGCGAACTTCAGACCGAACTCGGCGAGTCGGTCGTCGAGGTCGTCCTGAACGACACCCGGTTGCACCGTCGCACGTCGGTTCTCCGGGTCGACAGCCACGATGTCGTCCATGTACTTCGAGAAGTCGAGGACGACACACCCCGGGCCGACAGTCTGTCCCGCCAACGACGACCCGGCACCACGGGGGAGAATCGGCACGCTGTGGGTACCCGCGATTTCGACGGCTGCCCGCACGTCGTCGACGTCCTTCGGGATGACCACACCCGCGGGACGCGCCCCGTAAATCGACCCGTCGGTGGCGTACAACACCTGTGCGTACTCGTCGAACCGAACCTCGCCGTCGACGGCACTGCGCAGGTCGTCGGCCAATCCGGCGTACTCGTCTACGTCTACCACCTCGTAGTCGCGCGACTCCTGAAAGCGCTGGAAGTCGCTCGTGTCGTTCGCGTGTGTCGGTGCCGTGACTCGGTTCGTCTGCGACGCATCGCCACCAGCCATTATAATGTATAATAGTGTAGGACGGGAAAAATGTGTGTGCGTGCCGCCATCTTTGCCACGAGCGATACCGCCGGCGTACTGCGGACAGCAAGGTGGCGACACCGGTGTCGTCCCTTCGTTATGCCACCTCGGTCGCGGGCCACTCCTCGTTGGTGTAGGCCATCTCCCAGAAGGCGTGTTCGAGTCTCGTGCTCCGACGGAACGCGTCTTCCATCGCGTCACGCTGGTCGGGATACGCTTCGGCCATCGTATCCACAAACTCGCGCATCCACACGACGGCGTCGCGGAACCCATCACTCGTGTACTTCTCGATGAACGGTGTGTACCGGTGCTCGCCGTCGGCGAGTTCGGCCATGTGGTCTGCGACGTCGAGGTATCCCTGTCCGCACGGGTAGATTGCCGCCGCACCGACGGCGAGGGGGTGCTCGCGGGCGACCCGAAGCAGGTAGTTCGTGTACGCGACACAGGTGGGTGCTTTCTCGGTCGCCACGAGGTCGTCGGGGGACAACCCGTAGGATGCGGCGAACTCGCGGTGAAGGTCCATCTCGTCGTCGACGACTCGGTGTGCGACGCCGTAGAGGTGGGCCATCGTCTCTTCGTCTTCGGCTTTCGCTCCGAGAATCGCGAAGGTCCGTGCGTAGTCGAGGAGGTAGTGGTAGTCCTGTCGAACCCAGTGGAGAAACGCCGCTTCGTCGAGTGTCCCTTCGGCGAGTTCGACCACGAACGGGTGTCGTTTCTGTGCTTCCCAGTGGTCTGCACCGACGTCGAGGAGGTGGTCACTGAAACTCATCGGTGAATAGCAGTTCGTCCTTCAGACTATATAACTAATGAATACCACCAACTAATACACGAAGGAGAGAGGTCGAACCAACCTATCGCGGC
>NZ_LOPV01000164.1 GCF_001469865.1 Haloferax profundi | reverse complement strand
GGGTAGTTCCCGACGCCCGTCTGGAGTTCACCGTCGACGACGACCCATCCCTGTTGGTCGCCCGGCAGGTCGTATACGTAGACGCGGTCGGTGTACTCGTTGAAGTTCCACCCACCGACCCACCAGGAGTTCGTCCCGCGGAGTTCGGTCGTCACGGTGAGGCGCGTCGTCTCCGGACCGTCGTACTCGACGAAGAGCATGGTATCGTACGAGTAGCACTGTGTCTCGTCGGCGTCGTGTGGCCACTCACACGGGACTGCCCGTGTGTTCGACCGTGGGTTGAGGAGCGGTTCGACCCGTTCGGGTGACTTCGTGTCGATAGACCGGTTCGTCGTCAGGTCGGCGTCGACTTCGACAGCATCGTGTTCGACGCGAACTGTCTCGGAGTCGTTTCGAACGTACTCATCGGCCGGAATTTGCTCCCAGCGCACGAGTCGGTCGTTTTCGACGACTGGCCGGTGGTACGTCGGTTCTGCGGGTATCTCGTCTGCGTGAATCCTGAGCATCGGACCGTGTCTGGTCTGGACGACTGCGTACGACCACGTGTCCGGTTTCAGGTACTCGCGTGTCTCGACGACGGTTCCGATGTCCGACGTGCCGTCGTGGACCGGCAACGGGACGAAGAGAGTCACGTTCGAAATCGGTTCGTCCGCCGAGACGCGGACCGTGTAGTCGTACTCACTGCCGTACGAATCGAGGAACGAGAGTCGTCCGACGGCCCACAGACCGCCACCGACGACGGCGAGGACGACGAGGGCGGCGACTGCCACGATGCCGAGTGTACGTGTTCTCATTGTAACCACCTGATGAATCCAGTCAGCGCCTCGATGCGCTCGGGAGGATACCCTTTCGGTGGTCGATATATCGTCCCCGAGTGGATGTACTCACCACACAGTTCCAACTGGGTGAGAACGTCCGTCGTCGCGCACAGTCTATCGAATCTCACCACTCGTCTGGGTCGTCCGCGTCGTCGGCGTCGGCGCGCGCCGGATGGCCGTGACGAATCTCCCGACCAGCACCAACCCGGCGAGGCTGAACGCAGCGAAGATGGCCACCTGTGGGAGGACGATGGCCTGTCCGTCGCGGGCCATGAAGACAATCATCGACAGCACTGCGAGGCCGAGTGTCGTCGCCTTGACGAGGAGGACGCCGGTCAGTGCGTACCCGCGAGTGTCACCGCGCCAGAGCCAGTACGCAGAGAGGACTAGGCCGGGCAGGAACACGGCGAGGTCCAGTGTGTGGATGACGTTCACCGGAACGCCCATCTCACGGATGCTCACGGGGACGGTTCCGCCCACTGTCGCGGGGAGAATCTCCGAAAGCCACAGTCCCCCGACGACGACGGCGACGACCATCTGAAACACGACGTACGCGCGCACTGGGTGGTCACCCATCCGCTCACGAAGCGTCACGGTGTCGAGTCGGAGCAATCCGCCGACGAAGGTGAACAGCGTGAGTGCGAACAGGGCGACGTAGACGAGATACAGTTCGTTGAACGCCGTCATGAACGCGTACGAGGCGTACGTGTACAGGAGGTAGCCGGTCACGCCAAGCCAGACGACGTACCCGCTTTGTGACCCGCGACGTGCGAGCGAGAGTGACCCCGCGAGGACCGGAAGCGCGACGACGAGCGTCAGCGCGTCTTGTCCGTACACCTGCGCGACGAGCGCAGGCGCGTCACGGTAGAAGTCGGGGACGAACAGTCCGACGAGGGTCGCAGCGGCGGCTAAGACGAGCGTCAGCGCCGACGCGACGACGTACGGTCGCGGGACCGAGACAGCAGTATCCGACTGCGACGCTGGACTCTCGACTGTACTCACGCCTGTGTCCCCTCCGACTCGCCACCGGCCGACACGTCGCCAGTCTCGACTAAAGACGCGAAGTCCGCGGCGAACGCCTCGACTTCGTCCCAGTCGGTGTACTCGTAGTCGCGCGAGGTGTCCGTGTCACCAGTCGCATCCTTCGCGATGCGCTTCATCAACAGTCGGGTGATAAAGCCGTACTCCGAGTACCGGAGTGCACCCCCGAACGCGGCGATTCTGTCCGGGTGCCACCCGGTCTTCTCGACGAACTCGTCGATGTACGACGCGGCCTCTGCCTCTCGCTCTTCGTCACCGACGGCAGACGAGAGCGACACCTGGAAGAACGCGTTCGGTCGGGCTTCGAGTGTCTCGTGATTCTCGCGGACGAACGCGTAGACGGGTTTGGCGTGCTTGCCCATGTGAATCGACGACCCGACGAGTATCGCGTCGAACGTTGCCGGGTCCACGTCCGCAGGAATCGACCCGGCCGAGACGGCGGTGGCGTCGTGGCCACGGCCGTCGAGTACGTCCACGAGTCGCTCCGATACCTTCGCTGTCTGTCCTTCGCTACTCCCGTATACGACGAGGAATGACACCATCTACGGTCACCAAGTGAGTATTCGTCGCCAGTGGGCATAATGGCCGTTTCAGACTCTCAGCCTCCGGGAACGGCGATGGCGTCGAGGTGGGACGCCACGAGATGTCGAGTCTACCACACTGTGAGAATCTGAATCGGCCCTTTTCTCCGTGAGAGGTGTCTGTAACGATATGAGCAACTTCTGGACTCGACAGTGGCCGAGTCGGAGGAACGTTCCGCGCTCCGACCCCCTCACAGGAGGATGGTGACTGTGCCCGCCATCCAGACGACTGGGTTGACGAAGCGGTACGGCCACGACGTGTACGCAGTCTCCGACCTCTCGTTGACGGTCGAAGAAGGCGAAGTGTTCGGCTTCCTCGGTCCGAACGGGGCCGGGAAATCGACGACCATCGACATGCTGATGGACTTCGTCCGACCCACTTCGGGGTCGGCGACCATCCTCGGGTACGACGCGCAAGACGAGGCCGAGGCGATTCACCAGCGCGTCGGTATCCTCCCGGACGGGTACAGTCTGTATCACCGCCTCTCGGGACGCAAGCACATCGAATTCGCCATCTCGTTGAAGGAGAGCGACGACGACCCAGACGAGATTCTCGCTCGCGTCGGATTGGACGCGGAGGCGGCGGCCCGGCCTGCTGGAACCTACTCGAAGGGTATGAGTCAACGTCTCGCGCTTGGTATGGCGCTCGTCGGAACCCCCGACGTACTCATCCTCGACGAACCGTCGAGCGGTCTCGACCCGGACGGCATCCGCGACATCCGAACGCTGGCCCGTTCCCACGCCGACGCCGGTGGAACGGTGTTCTTCTCGTCACACATCCTCAGTCAGGTCGAAGCGGTGTGTGACCGCGTCGGCATCCTCTCGCGTGGGCGACTCGTCGCCGTCGACACCATCGACGGCCTGCGCGAATCGGTCGGGACTGGCGCGACGATTACGCTCGCCGTCGACACACAACCAGTCGGTGTCGAGTTCGACGACATCGACGGCATCACCGACGTCGCACTCGACGGAAGCACCGTCAAAGCGACGTGCACAGACCCAACCTCGAAGGTCACACTCGTCGACCGAGTCCGAGAGGGTGGCAGTCGCATCCTCGACATCGAGACGCGTGAGGCGTCGCTCGAAGACCTGTTTTCGGCGTACACGCACCCTGTGGACGAACCGATGGTCGTGGAGGCAGAACGATGAGTTGGTCTGTCATCGCGGCCAAGGAGTTCGACGACGCGGTCCGGTCGAAACTGCTCTGGGGACTCGTCACCGTCGTCGCTCTCGTCATGGGTCTCACGTCGCTCGTGCCGCTTCTCATCCCGGAGTTCGACGGGTCTGTCCTCCTCGGACTCGGCGCGGCCACGGAGTTCGCCGCCATGCTCGTCCCAATCGTCTCGCTCGTCGCGGCCTATCTCGCCATCGCCGGTGAGCGCGAATCTGGAAGTATCCGCCTCTTGCTCGGCCTCAAACCCACCCGTGGGACGGTCATCCTCGGAAAGTTCGTCGGTCGGAGTGGTGTCGTCGTCGCCGGCATCGGCACCGGCGTTCTCATCGCCGGCCTCCTCGCCTTCCTCGTCTACGGCGAACTCCCCGTCGCGACGTTCGGACTGATCGTACTCTTGACCGCTGCGCTCGGTGTCTCCTTCGTCGGCATCGCTATCGGTATCTCCGCCGCGACGGCCACTCGTGCGAGAGCGATGACGCTCGGCATCGCCGTCTACCTCGGATTAGCGCTCCTCTGGGACCTCGTCCCGCAGGGTGCTCACCTCGTCGTCCTCGGTGAATTCCCGTCGTCGACGGTCCCAGCGTGGTACATCCTCGTCGAGGGTCTCAGTCCCTCCGGTGCGTACAGTGCGCTGGTGACCGCGGCGCTGAGTGCGAACAATCCAGCGATACCCGGTGCCGAAGCACTCGTCGGCGGGGCAGTTCCGTTCTACGCCCAGTGGTGGGTCTTTGCCCTCGTCCTCGCGGCGTGGACCACGATTCCACTCGTTCTCGGGTACCTCGTCTTCCGTCGAACCGACCTCAACTGACGAGTTCCCCGGTTGCTGTTTTCCCCACTCGTGTAACCATTCCACCAACAACTGTTTTGACGACTCGGTCGAACACTGACTAATACAACCAATGAATATTCAGATGGATACGTACCTCGTCACACAGTCGACCCTGTCAGAGACGCGGTCGACGGTGGACGTGGTTTCGGCCGCACTCGAGGGCGGCGTCGACGTCGTCCAACTCCGTGAGAAGAACGTCTCCGCCCGCGAGCGATACCACCTCGCCCGCGAACTCCGTGCGATGACCGCCGACGCCGGTGTCCCACTCGTCGTCAACGACCGCGTGGACATCGCCGTCGCAGTCGACGCGGACGGTGTTCACCTCGGCGACGACGA
>NZ_LOPV01000163.1 GCF_001469865.1 Haloferax profundi | reverse complement strand
ATTTGCGTGAATGGGATCCCAGCGAGACCCATGAACCCGAACGTCCAGATAATCGCCATCGTGAGCGAGATGACTCCAAGTAGAAGGTCGATTGGATCACGGTACGCAAGAACGAGGAACCCAACGATCAGAACGATCGCCGCTGGAACGACCAACAGTAACGAGTCGCCAATGACGTTTCCGAACTCTGCTGAAATGATACCACTCCCGAAGACACGGATATCTCCTCCAACACTTGCGACGATATCCTGTGCCTGGAGTTGGATTGAGGTGAGTGGACTTGACCCGCTTGTGCCAGCACTCGAGCTCGTTTGCGTGCTGAGTTGGTGTTGGACAATTCCGATCGTTGATGTCGCACTCACCGCTTTGACATTCAGGTCGTTACTGAGCGAACTCCTGAGCGCAGGATTTTGCTGCAGAGCAGTCTGAGTTGCTTGTTTAACGCGACTATCAGACGCACGCTCCATGGCTCTGATTTGTTCTTCAAGCGTGCGCGCGCTCGGATCAATCGTTCGCGCGACTGCTTGCGCAACAGATGTCGTTGACGACACGCGCATCTCGGCATTTTGTTCGAGCCTGTACTGAGCCCGAAGCATCCGTAGTTGCTCTTCTTTCGAAAGAACGTTCGTCGCAGTCTGGATGAGTTGCGTACTTCCAGTGTCGGTTGCGAATACGTCAGTTTCGAAGTCGTCGTTAATGTCGTTGAGTGCTCGCTGCGCGGGGATGTCGTTCGTGAACTGCTCCGTACCAGAGTCCGTCGAAATCCCACCAAGCCCTGCAGTAAACAGTAGCGTCAGGACTACGAACGCAAGGATAACACGACGAGACCGATTGACGATCAAGTCGTCGATTGTATCGATATACTGCTGGTAATCTACCATTGTGG
>NZ_LOPV01000162.1 GCF_001469865.1 Haloferax profundi | reverse complement strand
GACCAACTGGGCGCAGACGCCGTCATCGGTCGCTCCGTGTCGACTGTCGCGGGGGCGACGGCCGCCGAGGACGCAGGAGCGGATTACCTCGGCGTCGGTGCCGTCTTCGCAACCTCGTCGAAGCAGACCACGGCCGAACAGACCGAAATCGGTCTGGAGACGGTCGAAGCAGTCGCCGACGCGGTGTCGATTCCCCTCGTCGGCATCGGTGGTATCTCCGCAGAGAACGCCGCCGACGTCGTCGCGGCGGGTGCCGATGGCGTCGCCGTCGTCTCGGAGATTACGGCCGCTGACGACCCGGCGGCGGCGACGCGTCGCCTCGCTGCTGCCGTCGAAGCAGGGAGGAACGGACGATGACCGGCAGCGACGTGTCGCTCGAATCTGCGCTCTCGGCAGTCTCGGAGACGACACCGCTCGTCAACTCGGTCACGAACGAAGTGACGGTGAACGACGTGGCGAACATCACGCTCCACTGGGGCGGGTTGCCGGTGATGTCGGACGACGAACGCGAAGTCGCCGACATGGTCGCCATCGCCGACGGGTGCCTCCTGAACATGGGAACCGTGAGTGCGACGGGCGAAGAGACGATGCTCACCGCCGGCGAGGCGGCGAACGACACCGGCGTCCCACTCGTCGTCGACCCTGTCGGTGTCGGCGCGACGCCGACTCGAACCCGCGTCGCCGACCGCCTCGTCACCGACCTCGACGTGGACGTTCTCAACGGGAACTACGGCGAGATATCGGCCATCGCGGGCGACGACGCCGAGGTTCGCGGTGTCGAGTCCGTCGGCGAGTACGGCGATATCGCCGTGTCGTCCATCGTGTGCGCCCGAAAGACGGGCGCTGTGGTCGTCGCGTCCGGCGAGACGGATATCGTCGCCACCGACGAGGAAGCATTCGAAGTCCACACTGGGCACCCGATGATGGGGAACGTCGTCGGAACCGGGTGCATGCAAGGGGTGACGCTCGCCGTCTTCGCGGCGGCGATGGACGACCCGCTTCAGGCGGCCTTGTCTGCGACTGCCGCGTACGGCCTCGCGGGCGAACTGGCCGCAGACGGGTCGTTCGGCGCGTACCACGGCCCGGCAAGTTACAAGATTGCCTTCCTCGATGCCGTCGCGGGACTCGCCGACGCTGCGCCCGACGTGACCGGTCGAATCGAGCGTATCGAGGTGTGAACCGTGACCGAAACACCACGAGGGACGGCGTCGCCTACTCCCCAGAGACCGCCGTACGCGCTCACCATCGCCTCCAGCGACTCGGGCGGCGGGGCTGGCATTCAGGCCGACCTCAAGACGATGACTCGACTCGGCGTCTACGGTGGGTCCGTCCTCGTCTCCGCCACTGCGCAGAACTCACAGGGGGTCGACGAGACGCACGTCCTTCCGACAGCGGCGGTCCGCGCCCAGTTCGACGCCGTCCACCGCGACTTCGACGTCGGTGCCGTCAAACTCGGTATGTTGGCCACCGCTGACGGGGTGAAAACTGTCGCCGACTGCCTCCAAGACTACGACGGACCGATTGTCGTGGACCCAGTGATGGTCGCCACCTCCGGCGACCGATTGCTCGAAACAGACGCCATCGACGCCTACACCGACCTCTTCGCACAGGCGACGCTCGTGACGCCGAACGCGGACGAGGCGGCCGAACTGA
This sequence comes from Haloferax profundi, assembly GCF_001469865.1. Taxonomy (GTDB): domain Archaea; phylum Halobacteriota; class Halobacteria; order Halobacteriales; family Haloferacaceae; genus Haloferax; species Haloferax profundi. The sequence goes on along the minus strand of NZ_LOPV01000162.1, from coordinate 5,452 downwards.
CGGGTGTCGTCCCAGACTCCCCAGAGACCGTTCGGGCCGTCGCGGAGCGATTCTTCGACTGGGGTGTCGACGCCGTCCTCCTGAAAGGGGGCCACGTCGAGACGACTGACGGCACCGTCGTCGATTCGCTCGTCACCCCCGACGAGACGACGACGTACACCAACTCGCGCATCGACACCGAAGCGACCCACGGGTCGGGATGTACGCTCTCCAGCGCCATCGCCGCGCGACTCGCCCACGGCGACGACCTGTCGTCGGCCGTCCAGCACGGAATCGCGTTCACCCACGCGGCGCTCTCGTCCCCTGCCGACGTTGGAACCGGGCCGGGGAGCGTGAACCACCTCGTTGGCATCGAAGACGGGTGGACGCCTCGCGACGAGACAGAGTAACCCGCGACGACGAGCGACTCACTCGCTGGCGTGCGTGAGCCTCTCTCCCTCGATTCTCGGCTTCTTAGAGTCACGAACCCCTTTCATTCGTCTTCTGTCCGAATCATCAGACAGAGACCATTATGTCGCACTCCACACCCACATCAGAGATTCCATCCGACGAAGCAATCGCCCGGGAAGCGACGCTCGACGATATCGAGACAGTCGCCGCGCGACTCGGCCTCGCTCCCGACGACATCGAGCGCTACGGGTCGAACAAGGCGAAACTCACGCAGTCGGCAGTCGATGCCGCCCGTGAACGTGGTCGAAATGGGTCGCTCGTCCTCGTCACCGGCATCACGCCGACGCCGAAAGGCGAGGGAAAGACCGTCATCTCGGTCGGACTCGCGCAGGGACTCGCCCACGTCGGCGAGAACGTCGCCGTCGCGGTCCGTGAACCGTCGCTCGGCCCTGTCTTCGGTATCAAAGGTGGTGCCGCCGGCGGTGGCTATTCGCAGGTCCTTCCGATGGAGGACATCAACCTCCACTTCACCGGCGACATTCACGCGCTCACCGCCGCGCACAACCTCGTCTCGGCGATGCTGGACGCCCACATCCACCACGGGAACGAACTCGACGTCGACGTCGACCGGATTTCGTGGAAACGCTCGCTCGACGTGAACGACAGAGCGCTCCGAGAGACTGTCGTCGGACTCGGCGGGAGCGTCAACGGCCCGCCGCGAGAAGGTGGGTTCGGCATCACCGCGGCGTCCGAACTGATGGCCGTTCTCTGTCTGGCGTCGGACCTCCCAGACCTTCGTCGCCGTGTCGGCCGAATCGTCCTCGCGTCCGACCACGAGGGTGCGCCGGTCACTGTCGACGATATCGGTGCAACCGGTGCGGTCAGCGCCCTGCTTCGAGACGCATTGCGGCCCAACCTCGTCCAGACTATCGAAGGTGTCCCGGCGTTCGTCCACGGCGGACCGTTCGCGAATATCGCCCACGGAACCAACACACTCGTCGCCGACGACGTTGGTCTCGCGCACACAGACTATCTCGTCACGGAGGCAGGATTCGGCGCCGACCTCGGTGCCGAGAAGTTCCTCGACATCGTCTCCCGCGAGGGTGCGGCACCGGAGACAGTCGTCGTCGTCGCGACGGTTCGCGGCCTCAAGCGCCACGGACTCGATATGTGGCCAGCAGACTTCGACGTACTCGCGAAACCGGACCCCGACGCGGTCCGCGACGGCCTTCCGAACCTCTTTCACCACGTGAACACGATTCGGGACTTCGGCCTCCCCGTCGTCGTCGCAGTCAACCGATTCCCCGACGACACAGACGCCGAAGTCGACGCGATTCTCGACGCGTGTGAGACGCGTGAGATTCCTGCCGCAGTCTCTACGGCACACGCCGAAGGTGGACCGGGTGCGGCGGAACTCGCCGAACTCGTCCGTGAGCAGGTCGAATCAGGTCACGCGGACCTCCGCCCGACGTACGAACTCGACGACTCACTCCGCGAGAAGATTACGGCAGTCGCCACGCGCGTCTACGGCGCGGCAGACGTGACGTTCTCGAAGCACGCCGAGAAAGACCTCGACCGACTCGCCGAACACGGGTTCGACTCACTTCCGGTCTGTCTCTCGAAGACGCCGTATTCGCTGTCCGACGACGCCTCGAACACGGGGGTACCGACCGACTGGACCCTCCACGTCCGCGAACTCTACCCCGCCGCAGGTGCCGGATTCGTCGTGGCACTCACGGGCGACGTGATGACCATGCCGGGACTCCCAGCACGCCCCGCCGCCCTCGACATCGACGTGGACGACGACGGGACGATTCACGGCCTGTTCTGAGAGTCGGCCGTCGAGAACCCAACGGTATCGAGGGTCGGTGACGACCTGACTCCCCAAGAATCGGTGACGACCTGACCTACGCAGGTCGATACCGAACTCCGAACTCGCGTTCGAGGACACGGTGCCACGCTCCCGCTTCGACAGGTTCCTCCGTCTCCTCGGACCCGACGCGCCGCACGAGACTGTCTGGCCTGAGTTTGACGTAGCCATCGCCGGTCGCACGGGAGACGACGGGGTCGCCCGTGAACGGCGATTCGGGTGCCGACTGGAGGTAGTCACACGTCGCCTCGAAGTACGTCAGTTCCCGCGGTGTGTCCGAAAAGTAGTATCTGTTCTGCCAGTCTGCGTCCGAGTCGTCTCGGTACTGTGTCGTGTACGTCTCGTCGGGGCGGTCACACTCGACGACGCGCCACGAGACACCGACGTCGTCGGTCCGTATCGACCCATCGAGTGGGAGTGGTCGCCGCATCGTCGGGACGCCCATCCCGACGTCGACGACGTACCTCTGGTCGAGTTCGACGACGTTCGCGTGGTGATTGGCCGGTGGGCGGCCTGCACCGTCGTCGCCGACGACGCGGGCAGCGATTCGGTCGGCGTCGAATCCGAGTTCGCAGAGCAACCAGTTGAACAGGCCGTTGAGTTCGAAGCAGAACCCGCCGCGCTCGCGTTCGACGATTTTCTCGAAGAGGTGGGGACGTTCGAGTCGAACGCCGTCACCGTCGTCGGACTCGTCGAAGGGGTCGCCGGTGACGGCGAGTGTCTCGAATGGAACCGTCTGTACGTGAGTTCGCTGCACCTGTTCGAGGGCCGAGAGAGTGGGTTCTACGAACGCGTCGGGGTCGAGTCCGAGTCGGACGAGGTAGGCGTCTGCATTCATACGTGGAGAGGGTGTCGAAGGTGTGGTGGGTGTGAAGTGGAGGGCCGAAGTCGTCGCGGGTGACGGTGTTCCGACATCCCTCCCTACGTCGTTCGACGGACCAGTCGTACTAAAACGCTCCCTGAAGCGAAATTGTGTAATTATTCGGATACTATTCGAGCCGGAACGCGAGGCTGTACATCTGGCCGACCGATTCGTCACCGATAGTCTGCCTGAGGTGTTCGGCCGCTTCAGTGAGTGGGTCCGCCAGTTCGGGCGAGAGCTTCGACGCCAGTGCTGTGGCGGCGTTCGCGTGTGCTCGGAGGTGTTTTTCGGTCCACGGAACCGGGTCGAGGAGCGTTCGCTCTCGGTCGTACTCCCACCCTTCGGCGACGAACGACCGACGGAGGACGCCCGCCGGGTAGAACGTGAGCGCCGGGGTTCCGTTCGCCAATTCAGACGCGGCGTTTTCGAGGGCGAAGAGGTCACGGACAGCGGCAGTCTCGGGGAGTGGGTCGTAGTCGTCGACGACGAGGTGACATCCCGGTGCGGCGACCCGAGTCAACTCACTCACGACTGCATCGAGCGTCTTCGGGGCGAGGACGTTGAACAACCCGTGGGCGGTGATAATCTCGACCGAACTGTCTGCCAGTGGGAGCGTGCGAACGTCTGCTTCGAGGACTGCGGTCCGGTCTGTGTCGTCGGGTGCGACTCGCTTCCGGACGTGCGAGGCGTGGTCGGGATTGGTCGTAACCGCGTAGACGCGACTCGCACCTGCGGCGAGTAGTCCCGCCGTGGTGTTGCCGAGGCCAGCACCCGCTTCGAGACAGACGGCACCGGAGACCGGTCGGTCTTCGAGGGCCGTCGTGACCGTCGTTGGAACGTCCATTCGGTGTCTGGGTGGGCGCCGTGCTCAGTGGTGGAGTTGCTCCGGCACCGGACTCTCCTCGTGGCGGAGTCTCTCGATGAGCGACCGCTGTGCCGCCTCGTCCATTCCGTCGTACCGCTGTGCTGCGTCGAGGACCATCGCCATCAGTTTCGGGTCGCCCATGCTGACGACGCTCGTCAGCCCCTGCGACGCAGCGAAGTCGAATCGCTCCGCGATCTCGGCGGGTGTATCGACCGGTTCGTACCAGTTCGCGTACGGTCGGTCTCCTTCCGGCAGTTCGTCCGTCGACGGCCACGGCCCCTTCGCGAAGGCCTTGATACCGAGCGTTCCGATGCCCTCCTCCTCTGCTCGTTCGAGGACCGCCGCGTAGTCGTGGTCTGGGTCGTCCTTCCCGGCGACGACGGGGTTCATCGGGAACATGAGCGTCTCTAGGTCGTCGATTCGGTCGATGGCGTCGAGGATGAGCTGTGGTTCGCTGTGACTCGTCAGGCCGATGTGGCTGATGAGCCCCTCCTCTTTGGCCTCTCTGAAGGCTTCGAGCGCGCCGCCGTCGCCCGTGATGGTGTCTAACTCCTCTTCGTACTCGAGGCCGTGGACCTGATAGAGGTCGATGTGGTCGACACCGAGGCGGTTGAGCGACTGCTCGAGCTTTCGCTTCGCGCCTTCGTAGGTTCGTTCCTGGGTCTTACACCCGAGGAAGATGTCGTCGCGGTGTTGCCGAAGCTTCGGCCCTAACTTCAGTTCGGCGTCCCCGTACATCGGGGCCACGTCGAAGTGGTTGACCCCTCTGTCGAGCACGAGTTCGACCATCTGGTCTGCACCCTCCTGTTCGAGCCAGTTGAGCGCGATAGTGCCGAACGTCATGATGCTACTGTCGTGACCGGTCTCGCCCAGTGGACGCGTCTTCATACTCGACAGGTCACTGTCAGTGACCAAAAACGTGTGTCCGTTTCGACTCACATAGTGTCCCAGTCGCCTGAGGGTCGTCGATTCGTGGCGGTTCTGCGTACCCGAACCGAACGAGTACAGTGGGAGTGAAGCGAGAACACGGAATGGTGACCAGAGGTGCCCGAACAGACCGAGAGGCGCACGGGTGGTTGAACTGTATGTTAATCGTCTCACCACGCCCGGCGAAAGACCACTACTTTTGAACAATCACGGTAAACGAACGATTTTTCGACCGACTATATTTTATACTGCGGTATCGGACCCGTCGATTGTACAGTATGGTCCAAGACGACAGTTTCGAAGACCCAATCGCGTCGGCGTTGATCGACGGGTCCCCGTACGAGCAACTCCGCGTCCGGCGGCGAAGTCTGTTTAAGCAGTCGATATCTCAAAAACTCGCGTGGCAGAGTCTGATTCTCGCTGGACTCACCCTCGTCTTCCCGCTGGCGATGACGTTACCTCCCTCGACGCGCGCACTCTTCCCCGGTGGCGACCCACTCAGTTCGTCACCCAAGATACTGGTTCTCGGAGCGTACGC
>NZ_LOPV01000161.1 GCF_001469865.1 Haloferax profundi | reverse complement strand
GGTACTATCGTGGCCGTTGCCGCGTTTGGACTCGTGTACGTGGGTTTCCGCCGACTTCAACGCGAACAGGCGCTGACCGAGCGAGAGGCCAGTCGCTTGCTGAACGTCGAAGAAGTCGCGTCGTTGATTAGCCTCATCACGGGCGTCTTGGCCGTCGCCGCCGTCAATGGGTTCTTCCTCCTCGGACACGGAGGACAGGAGGCTATCGCCGCCTTCCTCGCCGCAGGCGGACAAAACCCGTTCGGTGGGGCAGTCATCCCCGTCACAGTCCCGATGGTCGCTATCCCAGCGGGCCTCCTCGCAGCGGTGTTGTTCGTAGTAAGTCGAGTCTTCCACCGCCGACTCCCGTCGCAATAAGCGGGGATTAACGTCCGTTCACTCGCTGACGCTCACGCAGTCGGTGTGACGTTCTGATTCACCCGGAACAGATTCGCCGGGTCGTACTCGGTTTTCACCGCGACGAGACGTTCGTACGCCGCCCCGAACGCCGTCTCTATCATCTCGTCTCCGTCCTCGAAGAATCCCGGGAAGTTGAGGTAGACAGACCCATCCGAGAACTCTCGCATGTCGTCGAGACAATCGCGGACCCACGCGACGTTTTCCTCGTCGGCATCGGCGTCCTCCCAGTTCCCTTCCACGCCGAGGAGGAAGGGGGCCTGCCGCCCGCCGAAGGCACTCTCTGTCAGACCCACGTCGGCTATCGCGCCACCGAGGTGCCACACGTCGACTGTCGAGAGCGGCGATGGTGCCACGTCGACCCAGTGTTCGATGCGTTCGAGTGCCTGGTCAGAGAGGCCATCCAGATAGAGCGACTTCCAGTAGTAGCGCATGCCATCAGGGTAGTCCTCGTCGAGGAGTTGCTGAAACTCCGTGTACGGCATCACGCCACTGAAGTCCGCGATGGGGTCGGCAAACTCTCGAAGCGGTTCCAGTGCCTCCAGTCCTTCCTCGACGGGGCCGGCATAACAGCCCATTATCCCGAGTTTCGGAACGTCGACTGCGTCTGGGAAGAGTTCTTCGTCCGGGAGGACGCCCGCGAACGTCAGTGTGCTGACTTCCGTAGATGCCGACCGGACGTACTCGCGGTACGCGCGGAGACACTCGACGAGTTGGTCGGCCGGATAGAACACCAGACAGGTCGCCACGTCCGGCCCGACGGGGTAGAGGTCGAACTCGAAGCTGGTGACGACGCCGAAGTTGCCGCCGCCACCGCGAAGGGCCCAGAACAGGTCGGCGTGTTCCTCCTCGCTGGCAGTGATGAATTCTCCGTCCGCGGTGACGAGGTCCACGGACCGGAGGCTGTCACAACTGAGGCCGTACTTCCGCCGGAGATGGCCGATTCCCCCACCGAGCGTGAGGCCTGCGACGCCGGTATCCGAGACGACACCACCCGGTGCGGCGAGGCCAAACAACTGCGTCTCGTGGTCGACGTCGACCCACCGAGCACCGCCCGAAACCCGCGCAGTTCGCTCGTCTGGGTCGACGCGCACACTGGTCATCTCCGAGAGGTCGATGACGATACCGTCGTCGCAGACTGCCGTTCCGGCGACGTTGTGGCCGCCACCGCGGATTGCGACGAGAAGGTCGTTCTCGCGGGCGAACGCCACCGACCGGACCACGTCGGCGACGCCGGTGCACCGAACGATGAGCGCAGGGCGTTTGTCTATCATCCCGTTCCAGACCGCTCGGCTGTCGTCGTAGTCGGCATCGGTGGGTCGAACGACGGCCCCGAGAACGTCTGCCGAAAGCGCCCGTATCTGCTGGTCGGTGACGAGGTCGGTGGACATGTACTGCGATAGGGTCGCACGGTCGTTAGCCTCACCGACCGGCGTTCGTCTCGTTCTTCGGCAGGCCTCTCACACCGCGAAACCCGTTTGACGTCGTGGATAGAGTTAGTATTCGCCCCCGCTAACTAGCTAGACACTCTCATGCACACTCTCGGCCCCCACCGTCGAGACGACGAGGACCCACCTCCGGGGTCGCAGATTCTCGATGCGATACTCGACGACGCACGAAACCGTCGGCACCTCGGCAGTCAGTTAGCGACGGCAGGTGACCGCATCGAGACGGACGAACTCGTCGACATCGTCCGTCACGGACCGGTTCTCGAAGCGCTCTTAGCGGAACCACTCGACAGGCGAACGCTCGAAGACCAACTCGGCGTCTCGAAGGCGACGAGCCACCGATTCGTGCAGTGGCTCGACGAACACGGACTCGCCAGACGGGTCGACCAC
>NZ_LOPV01000160.1 GCF_001469865.1 Haloferax profundi | reverse complement strand
GTTGACCGGTCGCGGCGAGGCGATTGCCGAAGAAGTGCTTCGGTTCGAAGCGAACGTGCGAACCGCCCAGCGACTGACGCCGCTCCTCGAAGTCATCTGCGACGACCACGAGGAATTTGTCGTCGAACCCTTCGTCGACGCGACGGTCACGGTGGCGGACCCAGAAGACCCCTACCGTCCCGTCGAGCGGTTCGTTACGCTCGTCCGCGAGACGAAGACGTTCCGTGGGTTCAACACGACTCACATGGCTCCCTTGGCCCTCGGTGAGTTCCACGAACACCTCTTCGGCGCGACAGAGACCGAGATTATCTACCTCCCCACAATCGTCGAGAAACTCTTCGAGACGTACCCTGAACGCGCTCGTGAGGCAATCGAGAGCGGGCACCTGACCCTCCGAACTCGCGACGAACTCCCCTACGGCCTCGCTATCTTCGACGAGCGTGTCGGTATCGGCGGGTACGACAGGTCGACGGGACTCATGCAGGTCTTCGTCGATACGGACGCACCAATCGCCCGTCAGTGGGCCGAGCGCCTCTACGCGTCGGTCAGAGCGGACTCCGAATCGCTCGACCAGACACACGAGTAGCGTTCCCGAGTCGTTCTGCGTGCGTCTCTCTCGCATCGCGAGAACGTGACATCGACGTAATGGGTTCTGCGGACGACTATCCACTATGAACACCGTTCGCGGACAACACGTCGCCGAGGGAGTCTACCGCTTCGGGACGAAGCGTATCAACTGGTACGTCGTCGAAGAAGACGGGGCGCTCACCGTCGTCGACGCGGGTCTCCCCGGCCACTGGGAACTGCTGGTAGAGGGTGTCGATGCACTCGGGTACACCCTCTCGGATATCGAGGCTATCCTCGTCACCCACGGTGACCTCGACCACGTCGGATTCGCTGAGTGGTTGCACCAGGCCACTGGCGCGCCAGTGTGGATTCACCCGGCAGATGTCAAGCACGCCAACACGATGTCGCGGTCACTGCCGCCGATAGACTTCGTGAAGAACCTGTGGCGACCCGCCACGATGTCGTACTTCGTCGAAGTCGTGCGTTCGGGTGTCGGGTCGGTCCCACCGCTCACGGAGTTCGAAGTGTTCGAAGATGGTGACGAACTCGACGTGCCGGGTCACCCGACTGTCATCCACGTCCCCGGGCACACTGCTGGGTCGTCTGCATTTTACCTCCCGGACCGAGGCGTGCTCTTCTGCGGCGACGCGTTGATGACACTCAACGTCCGAGATGGAAAATCGACTCCGCCGACAGTGTTGCCGCCGATACACTACGACGTCGAGAAGGCGTGGTCGTCGATACGAAAGCTCGAACCGTGCGGTGAAGTGGTGTTACTCTCGGGCCACGGCGAACCGTGGTCCGGTGACGTGGCGGCAATCGTCTGAGACACAGATGGTGTCCTGACACACGATGGCAGGACATCTCTCTTCGACACTACGGGTGCAGTGACTACCGACGTCACCCGGTTACACTCACGTCGCCAGAAACTCAAGTCCTTCCGGCCCGTACCACGTGACAATGGCAACACCCACTCCGACACCGGGCATCCACCACGTGACGTGCATCGCTGGCGACCCACAGGAGAATCTGGACTTCTGGGTCGAAACGCTCGGCCTGCGACTCGCCAAGCGCTCTATCAACCAAGACGACCCCAGCACCTACCACTTCTTCTTCACGGACGCTGAGGGCACGCCGGGAACGAGTATGACCTTCTTCCCGTGGGAGAACCTCTCGCGCGGGAAGGTCGGGACAGGACAGGTGTCACGGACCGCGTTCCGCGTCCCCGAAGGGAGCCTCGACTACTGGGAAGACAGGTTCGACGAGTACGGCGTCGACTACGACGACCGAATCGAACGCTTCGGCGAGACGGTCCTGCCCTTCCGCGACCCGGACGGCCTGCCGGTCGAACTCGTCGAAGTCGCCATCCCCGACGACGACCCGACCGTCCCGTGGACGGAGTTCGTCCCCGAGGAAGCCGCGATTCGCGGGTTCCACTCGGTGACGCTCTGGGTGGCCGACCCCGACCCGACGATGGACCTACTGGAGACGATGGGGTTCGAAGAAGCCGGAACCGAGCAGGCGCAAGGAGATATGGCAGGCGACGAACGAACCCGATTTGCCGCGTCTGGTCCCGTCGGGAAGTACGTCGACGTGCTTCCGACCATCGAGAGTAGTCGACAGGGCCACGGAACGGTCCACCACGTCGCCTTCCAGACACCGACCGACGAGGACCAAGAGTCCATGCGAAACGCAGTCCAATCGGCGGGACTCCGACCGACACCGCAAATCGACCGCCATTGGTTCCGCTCGGTCTACTTCCGCGAGTTCGGCGGTGTCCTGTTCGAACTCGCCACCAACGGCCCGGGGTACGCGAGCGACGAACCACTCGACGACCTCGGTGGGCGACTCGTCCTCCCCGGAAAGTTCGAGGCTCGACGTGAGCAGATAGAGGCTGGATTGACCGACGTGACGATACCGCGGGCAGAGTCTGTGGAAGCGGACGACTGAGTGCCTGATTCGCCGTCGTGTTTCTCGTCGGTCTCGCGACCGGATGGCTCTCCGACCGGCGCGACCCACTCGTCTGGTGAGCAGTTCCCGTCACTCGGGAAACGCCTCAAACGTAACGTCACGACGGTGCGTCTCTCGAACAGAGGACGTGGACGATGACGACGTACAGACGGTTGCAGAACGTAGCAGTACAGTCGCGACCCTGGGGATTCCCCCTCGTCTACCTCGGGTGGGCATTCGTGTTCTGGGCACCGATACTGGTCTCGGAGACGTCGGTCTGGTCGTTCCCGAACGTGGTCTTCTTCCTCGTCGGGGGTGCGAGTCCCCTCCTCGCCGGCGTCACGTTGGCGGTTCTCACAGGGGGGACTGAGCGACTCCGTGGAATGTGGCGACGTCTCACCGACCTCAGGCGTATCAACCCGACATGGTTCGTGACGATTCTGCTCTTCTGGCCGGCGTTCAACCTCCTCGTGGCGGGCGCTGCATTCACGCTCGGCGTGTCAGACCGTCCGGTGGACATCGTCTGGGGACTCCTGACAGACCCCGAAACGCTCGTGTTCGTGCTGGTCCTGTCGTTCGTCTTCCCACTCGTCGAAGAAATCGGTCTCCGTGGGTACTACCTCGACGCCTTGCAAGAACGATTCTCCCCGACAGTCGCCGGTCTCTTCAACGGCGGAACGTGGGCCGTCTGGCACGCACCGTTCGTCTTCTTCCCCGGCTATTACGCGAACACGACGTTCGACCCGGAACTCTGGTGGTGGCTCCCGTCTATCGTCCTCCAGACGCTCCTTATCGTCTGGGTGTACAACAACACCCAACGGAGCATCCTCGCAGTCCTCCTCTTCCACGGAATGATGAACCTGACCGGGGAGTTCCTCGGACTCGCACCGGAGATGTTCCCGTTCCTCCTCGTGGGAACCGCACTCGTAGCGATGGCCGTGGTGTTGCACTGGCGGCGGCCGACAAGCGGGACTCACAGTCACCCAACGAAGTGACAACTGAACGAAGTCGGTCGAACTCCGGGTCGGCGTCGAAGGCGGCGTATGGTATCCCGGTTAAAAGACGGGAACACGCCCGACGAGGAGGTCTGCTCGTAGGTCGTCCAAGTCGCCGAACTCGGCCACGATGGCGTCTCGTACGGCCCGGCCTTCCGAGACGGTGCTGACCACGTCGACCGCCCACGGTTCGGTCACCGGGTCACCGATACGTGAGAGGAGTTCGACACTGCTGTAGGTGGCGCCGTGTTCGTCGTGGAGTCGGCGAGCGATTCGGAGCGAGAGCAAGTTGTACAGTTTTCCGACGTGCGTGAGTGGGTTCTTCCCCGCAGTCGCTTCGAGACTCATCTGGCGGTGTGGTGTGATAAGGCCGTTCGCACGGTTGCCGCGGCCGACGCTTCCGTCGTCACCTGCCTCGGCGGAGAGACCGGTCGTCGTGAGGTACACCTGCCCTGCGTCGATGTCGTCGGCGTTGTTCACGGTGACGGAGACAGGATAGTCGACGCTCGTCTCGGCGTGGTGTTCGACGAGGGCTTCGATTTCGGCGAGCACGTCCCGGTAGGCGTGGATGTCTTCGACGTGCGAGTCGAGTATCGCCGCGGCGACGGTGAGGTGGAGGTGGTCACCCCGACGGAGCGCCATCAGTTTCACGTCTTTTCCGACGGCGGCGAGTTCGCGGTGGAGTCGCGGTTCGAGAGTCCGCACGAACTGCTCCGTCTGCGTCCCGGGTGCGTGACCCACACCGATACTCGTGTCGTTCGCCAGCGGTTCGTCACTGCGTTCGAATAGCGACCCCAAGTCGCTGGACGTTTGCCCGATTCGCGTCTCGACGACGACGTGTTCGGGGGCCAGTTCTGGAACCGTCTGGAGGAGGTAGTCCCGCGCGGCCGCCGTTGCGAGGTCGTCGATTGGGAGCGACTCGCCAGCAACACGCGTGGTCGCTTGCCCACCGACGAGGACGTATATCGGGTCGACGACCGACCCACCACCGAAGGCCGGCCGTGACTGACCGGCCCCGAGGTGGACTTTGTCGGTGTTGTGGTGGAGGATGCGACCGAACTCGTCGCGGTAGAAGCGAGAGAGGCGGCGAGAAACCGCCTCTGCGACGCCGTCACAGAGCGAGTCGGGGTGCCCAATGCCCTTTCGCTCGACGAACTCGATTGGGTGCCGACTCACAGGGTCACCGTCGGCGTGACTCACCGAGATGCGGTCGTCCATACTGTGGTATCGACTGGCAGGGAGAAAGTCACTCGGGGACGAACACCCTCGGCGCGACTCGTATACACGTCGGGTCGAGTCCTCGGGAGAGAGTAACGGATACGTGACGTCACGTTGAAAGATAGCGCATGATTCTACCGGGGAATGGAGCGCATCTATGAGCGCTCCAGCACCACGAGAGCGACCACTCTCCCACGTGTACGACGCGGCGTACACTGGCGTCCCGAACTGGGATATCGGCCGCCCACAGCGAGCGTTCGTCCGTCTCCTCGAAGCAGGCCTCGTCGAGAGTCCGGTTCTCGACGTCGGATGCGGGACTGGTGAACTGTCACTCTTCCTCGCTCGGCACGGACACGACGTTCTCGGGATAGACATCTCGCCGCTCGCGGTGCAACAGGCGAACGCGAAAGCCAGCGGACGACGAGTCCGCGCACACTTTCTCGTCTGGGATGCACTAGACGTCTCACGACTCGGCGAAGCGGGTCTCACCTTCCGGACGGTGGTCGATTCGGCGATGTTCCACCTCCTCGGTGACCGAGAGCGTGACCGCTTCGTCACCGAACTCGGTGCCATCGTCCCACGTGGGGGTCTCTACTGTGTCCTCGGTGACGCCCGATACGACGAGCGCTCGACGTACGGAATTTCGCCCGGAGAACTCCGGCGGCGGTTCAGTGATGCTGGGACTTGGGAGGTGGTCTTCGCGTATCGGACTGTCCTCGAACGACGCTGGAGTTCGGGCCCGGCGTACTTCGTCGGCGTCCAGCGGACGTGACACAGCGAGGGGCCGACCCCCCGAACGGAGACGATACCCCCTCGTGTTCCACTCGTCGCAACCACTAACTTGTACACCGTCGATTCACCGGTAGTGACTCGCTCGACGCAGGGTCGATGCCAGTCCCGACGAACCACTCGATACACACGGGGACACCTGCTACACCCCCGACCAGCCTGCTGAAATGTCTGACTACCACGAAATATTCGAAAAGATGCCCGACGGCGTGCTGCTTCACGAGGTCGGAGGCGGTGCAATCGTCGAAACGAACGAGCAGTTCTGTTCGATGCTCGGGTACAGTCGTGAAGAGCTTCTCGAACTGGACTTCGACGCGATACACCTCGACGAACCGCCGTACACTGCTGAGCGGGCCGAAGAACTGATTCGACAGGCAGCGAGAGAAGAACCGCGACACTTCGAGTGGATGACGAAGACGAAGTCTGGCGCACCACTCCCCGTCGAAGTCCACCTTCGAGAGACGACTATCGACGGCGACGTGCGCGTTCTCGCAGTCGTTCGGGACATCTCCGAACGACAGAGACGCCAACAGGAACTCACACTCCAGAACCACCGCCTCGAACAGTTCGCGAGTATCGTGAGTCACGACCTCAGAAACCCGCTGTCCGTCGCACAGGGGCGACTGGAACTGGCGCGCGAGGAGTGCGACAGCGAGCATCTCGACGCCGTCTCGAGAGCACACGAGCGAATGGAGGCACTCATCCGCGACCTGCTGGTGCTCGCTCGCGAAGGTGCAGAAGCGATGACTGTCGACTCGGTCGAGCTTTCGGCCCACGCGAAACTGTCGTGGGCGAACGTACAAAGCGGAGACGCAACACTCGCCGTCGACGACGACCAGCGGTCGATACGTGCGGACCCCGGTCGACTCGAACAACTCTTCGAGAACCTCTTTCGCAACAGTGTCGAACACGGTGGCGACGTCTCGGTTACCGTCGGTCTCCTCGACGACGGCTTCTACGTCGAAGACGACGGCCCAGGGATTCCACAGCACGTCGTCCAAGAGGTGTTCGAGGCAGGATACTCGTCTGTGGAAGATGGAACCGGAATTGGACTCAGTATCGTGATGGAAATCGTGACCGCTCACGGGTGGAAGATTCGGGTAGTCGAGAGCGAAAGCGGAGGCGCGCGGTTCGAAGTGACAGATGTCGAGTTCGTCTCTTGAGGGGTGGACCGACAGCCACAGGTGGCCAGTGAGTACGGCTACGAGGGCAGTTCAGTCGGGGAGACGTCGAACCGCCTGAGGAAGTTGTGAACCGTCTCGTCGGACCCGACGATAGTTATCCGTTCGCTGCCGGTGAATCGCCACTGCGGGTCGACTGTACTCGTCTGCCCTTCGCCGTCTTCGATGGCGATGACGCGACAGCCGGTCTGCTCGTAGATGCCCGAATCTGCGAGCGTCGACCCGGCGAACGGAGCGGCCGGCACGCGAACGAGCCGAACCTGACTCGCTGGTGCCAGTACGTCCTCGCCGCGAAGTTCTTTGGCCACCATCCGAGCGCTCACTCGCGGGACCGACAGGACGTAGTCGGCACCGGCACTGAACGCCTTCTGCGTGGTGTCTGCGTCGCCGACGCGGACGAGCACCTCGATGTCAGGGTTGAGCGACTGTGCCAGCACAGTCGTGAGGAGCGCTACCGAATCGTCGGGGACACCGACGATGATAGCGCCGGCGTTCTCGACGCCCGCTTCGAGTAAGACGTCTCTCGACCCACCGTCCCCGACGAAATCGACTCCGGGCCTGTCTTCGACGTCGATAGTCACGACGTCTGCACCCGACTCTTCGATGACCTGTCTGGCCGACTGGCCGACTTCGCCCAAGCCGACGAGAACGAATCGCTCGTGTTCGGTGAACGAGCGGGGTGGGCGGGTGAACTCACTCAGTTCTTTGAGTGCCTCCTCCCCGCCCGATACCAGAAGCACGGTGTTCGGGGCGACGATGGCGTCTGGGCTAGGAGGTAACTGTAACTCGCCGTCGAACCAGGCACCGACGATGGTCGCTCCTGTTCGCTCTCTGACGTTGGTGTCTCGGATTCTCCGGCCGACGAGTTCGCTCGAATCGGAGACTGGAAGCTCCATCAATTTCGTGTCCCCGCCGATTTCGACGGTATCTCTGAGTTCGGAACTGAACGAGGCGACGGCTTTCTCTGCGAGGCGGTGCCCCAAGACGCCGTGAGGCGACAGTACGGTGTCCGCACCGACCTTGTGCAGTATCTCTTGCATGTCGCTGTCGTCGGTCAGCGCGATGACGTCGACATCTGACCGGAGCGACCGAACGGTGAGTATCGTGTTGACGTTCGCATCGCCAGCGTCCGTGATGACTGTCCGTGCGGTGTCGATACTCGCTCGCTCGAACGTCTCAGCGTCCTGCGGGGAGCCGTGGATTGCTGCGTACCCACGGTTCGAGAGTGCCTCGGCGTCTTCCCGTGAAGACGAGATGAGTACGTACTCGATGCCGAACTCTCTGAGTTCGTCCAGAAGGACTGCTGAGTCACGGCGATACTCGCAGATGATGACGTGCCCGCTTTTCGGACTGAGTCGGTCGTCGAGGTTGACCTCGGCACCGGTGAACAGGGGGATGATGATGAGACGGAGTGTGAAGAACCCGATTGCGATGCCCGATATCTGGGTCGTGGCGACGAACAAGAACATGAGCGGATGGCTCCAGATGTCCGAGTCTTGGCCGTACCCGGTGGTCGTCATCGTCTGGATGACGAATTCGAACGACGCGAAGAGAGACTGGTCGACACCCTCCAGTCGTGCCAACGCGTAGTTGTATACCACCGTGTACAGGAGTACGAGTAGTACGAGGCCGATGACGTAGTAGATGACGTGTCGGACTCGACGGCTTGGCTTCAGCCTCCGAATCGATTCTGGGAACGAGACCATCGTCTGATGCGTACCTCTTGCAGCGAAACGGAGAAAAATCACGCGCCACTCGGGGTGTGCGGCGGTCCAGACGGTGGTCAGTGGTCGTCTGTCCTCTCTGTGCTGTCTGGGACCGGGATACTGTCTGGACTTTGTCGTAACTCTTCGAGACACGTGAAACCGAGCGGACAGTCGAGACGTATCACTGTCTTGTAGTAAGTGTCGCCCGGAACACTACCAGTCGACAAACTACTAGTAGCGACTACGGAGAGTACAGGCGTACATTAATTACATCAGCACACTAATTTCGTTCTATGCCCGTGAGTATCGACGACTTCGAGTCTGGAGACCTCCCACAGGGACCGAGCGTTCCAGAACAGGTGGTCGTCTATCTCCATACGCATCGTGACCAAGCGTTCACTCGTTCGGAGATCGCCAGTGCAATCGGTGAGAGCCCGAACACCGTTGGAACTGCTCTGTCGCGGTTGAAACAGCGTCAGCTGGTTCGGCACAAGGGCGAATACTGGGCGATTACGGGCGACGAAGAGAGAATCGTGGCCGCATACGATTTACACACCGTAAGCAACCGACTCGACAACGAAGACGGCGGTATCGACGTCGACGAGTGGGACACGACAGCCCCGGAGACGCCGCATCCGAGCGAGCGCGATACCAGCGAGGACACGGCGTAGATGCAACCGGAGCGTGGTGACGTCGTTCGAAGCGCTGACCCATTCAAACTCGGCGACGACCGGCAGCGACCCTGGCTCATCGTGAACAACGACTCCCACCCGTTCGACGGTGAACAGTACATCGCCGTCGCCATCTCGACGAAGGAGTACGGCGACTCGATTCCACTCTCGGCGGACGTCTGGGAGATCGGTGGCGTTCCTCGGCAGTCGTTCGTCTCTCCGTGGGCGGTTCATTCACCACGGAATGAGGACTTCGTCGCGTGGCAGGATCGCGTGACGGCCCCGTTCGTCGACGACATCGTAGAAGCCGTGGAGACGTATCTGGAGTAAGTACAGGGTATCGCCCGGAACACTAACGGCCGGTATCATCCCGAGGCGGCGTGCCGCGTCAACCGGGAAACCCTCGTGCCAGGCGGTCCGTCTTTCGGGCGCGGACGTTCCGAAGTACGCCGGCGTCTGCCGGCCAGTATAGCAGCGTTTGCAACTGGTTGCACAGCCGACCGCACGCAGTCGTGCGGTCGAGTGTGAACTGACTTGCAAACGCTGCTATCGATGTTGCGCACCCGGGTTCGCCGTTCTGTCATCGCTCCCAAAGCGGGACAACTCGGACGGGGACTTGAGGTACGCAGTCGCTTCTAGTTCGTCGGGGGTAAAACGAGTTCCGACCGCGCCGTCTCCTCGCCTTCGAAGAAGACGGCCCGCAGGCGGACGACTTGTCCGTCGACGCGGATGTAATACAGACGGTCGTTCGGCCCGCCGGATTCGGGGAGTGCGTCGAGGTCAGCACGAAGCGCGTCGTAATCGCTCAGACAGTCGGAGATACTCGATTCGCGTGGATGGCCACCCGCCGCACCTTCGACGACTTGCTGAACCCACTCGCTGTTGGCGACGCGTGGGTCGCCAGACTCCACGACAGCGGCGTCCGAAGGCGCGTTTCCGACCAACTCTGCTCGCAGATAAATCTCTGCATCCGAACACCCCCGCAACGACGAACAGCCAGAGAGAGACGCCACGACGCCCGTACTGGCCAGTGCGAGGCCAGCACGGAGGAGGCGTCGGCGAGACTGAGACGGGGGCATCGTCTGAGACAACCTCAGAACCTGAGATAAAGGTTCGGTCCCTTACAGCGTGTACTCTGACTCGCCGAGTTGGACGTACTTGCCGTTGCGGTACTTCATCTTCGTCTTCTTGTACCGCGTGGCGAGTTTGGCAGCGCTGAAGCCAGCAGAGAGTTTGGCCCGGTCGAACGCCTTGTATCCACCGTCGTTGGCCAGCAGTTTGCGAGCGGCCTTGAACGTCTTGTCCCAGTCGCTCGGGCCGTAGTCGTGGACGATTTCGGCCATGGCGACGTTTCGGAGGATTTCGTCGCCGATGGCGTCTTTCCAGCGCTCGTTGTACTCGCTCATATCGCCGGAGGCGGCGAGTTCGCCCGCGATAGCACCAGTCCTGACGGCGACGTGGTCACCGCCTTCGTGGAACGCCGACGTCGAACCCATCGCCCCGCCGGTCACGGCGATGCCCGCTTTGGCGGGCGAGTCGATGGGTCGCGTCGACGAGATTGCGTACGTCTCTGTTCCTTTGGTCTTGCCTCGGTCTTCGACCAGCGGGAAGTCCTCGTCGACGTCGTACTCGTCGCCGTACTCCTGTTCGAGGAGTCGGCGGATGTACTCGCGGCCCTGCGGGATACGCTCGTCTTCGGGGCGGAGGAGTTCGTACTCGTCACGGTCTTCCACCTCGTCGATGTCGAGGCCGATTGGCATCGTCAGACCGACGCGGCACACGTTGTTGTCGTTCGGGAAAATCCACGGATAGGCCGTGTGGCCGGGCATGTAGCCCCACCAGAACTTGATTGCGCCGTCGACTTCGTCGAACAGTTCGGGCGGGAACTCGCGGTGTTCCTGGTAGGCGATGTGGTTGACCTTTGGCGCGGCGAGGCGGTCGGTGATGTCGAACGGGAGGTACTTGTCGAGGACCTTGTTCGTGACCGTCCGCTGTGGACCGTCGGCGAGGACGAGGAAGTCGGCACCGACGTCCTCACCGTTCGCCAGACGGACGACGTGTCGCGGGTCGTCTGCGCCGACGCCGGCGTCTGGGTCCGTCTCCACGTCGCGGACGGACGCCTTCAGGCGGTACTCGGCACCTGCGTCTTCGGCGCGACTCCGCATCCAGTCGTCGAACTTCGCCCGGTGGAAGGTGTAGCCGAACTCGTCGTAGGAGGACTCGATACCGGTACTTCGTAGCGTCAGCGACTCGTTCGGACCGATGAACTCGGCCCGGTCGAGGATGTCGAGGACGACGTCGTCTGGCATCTCGTCGGGGTCGATTCCCATGATGTCCACCCAGTAGTCGAGGATACCAGCCGCGTCCGTCGAATCCGGACCGAGGCCCTGTCGGTCCGCTCGGGGGACGCCTTTCTCTAAGACCACGGCGGTAGCGCCAGCCGACGCAGCAGCGTGTGCTGCCGACGTTCCGGCTGGACCGCCACCGACGATGGCGACGTCTACGCGTTCCATACCGCTACAGCACTTCGCTCGGGTATTAAACCCCCTGAACCGATACGACCCTCGCGTTCGACGAGAGTCTCGGTGGTGATAGCTATCCACACAGAGACGGAGACGTTTTACCTGCCCGACTACCGTCTCTGATAACTAGGCACGGAGGTTTATCAGGCAGTCCGGCCGATTTCCGGGTCAATGACCGTAGACCAGTCGGGCGAGAACAGAGCGCCCGTGGTGTTCCGCGACGAAACCGGGGACCTCGTCTTCGTCGATGGTGGAC
>NZ_LOPV01000159.1 GCF_001469865.1 Haloferax profundi | reverse complement strand
AGGGCTACGCCCCCGTCGCGTGGCGACTCGGCGAAGATGGGTCTCGGTTCGTCGTCGACCCGACTGTCGACGCCGTCGCAGTCACTCGGACGATTTCGAAACAGCGACAGCGACGGGAACCACCCGAGTGACGGTTCCCCGACCGAATCGGACAGATTCATCACCGTCTTCGGGCAACTCCGACCATGTCCGACCCAGATGTCGCCGTCCTTCGGCAGAAGATTCACGGACTCTCGGCCGAGGAGTTCGCAGAGACGCTTCGTGACCGCCTCCCCGACCACGAGGTTGCACTCGCTCGGACGCCCGCGGAGGAACGCGACTTGCTCTCCCGCGCCCGTGTCGCCGCCGGGTTCACCGTCGACGAGTCGGCCCTCGAATCAGCCGAGAACCTCGACCTGTTCGCCTGCGTCTTCGCCGGCACCGGCCACCTCCCTATCGAGGCGCTGGACGCACACGACGTTGCCGTGACCAACGCCTCGGGCGTCCACGGCCCGAACATCGCCGAGCAAGTTCTAGGGAGCATCCTCTACTTCACCCGCCGTTTCGACGTCGCCGAACGTCAAAAGCAGAACAACGTCTGGCAGTCGTACCCGACGCACGAACTGAAGGACTCGACGGTCACCGTCGTCGGACTCGGTGCCCTCGGACTGGCCACCGTCGACCGACTCGAACCCTTCGGCGTCGAGACCATCGGCGTCCGGTACTCTCCTGAGAAGGGCGGTCCGACCGACGAAGTCGTCGGCCTCGACGACGAACAGGGTCTCCACGACGCCTTCGCTCGCTCCGACTACGTCGTCATCGCGTGCCCGTTGACCGAGACGACCCGTGGCCTCGTCGACGCGAACGCGTTCAAATCGATGGCACCGGACACCGTCCTCGTCAACGTTGGTCGTGGCCCCGTCGTCGACACGGAGGCACTCGTCTCAGAACTTCGGAGCAACGGGATTCGCGGCGCGGCACTCGACGTGACCGACCCCGAACCGCTCCCGTCGGACCACGACCTCTGGGACTTCGACAACGTCCTCATCACGCCGCACAACGCGGGTCACACGCCCAAGTACTGGGAACGTCTGGCCGACATTATCGCCGAGAACGTGCAGAAATTAGACGAAGGCGACGACGACTTGCGGAACCGCGTCGTCTAAAATCGGGTGAAAACTGCGTTTCGTTCAGTCGTCGCGCGTGAGCGCAGGGTTCGTCACGGCACCGTTCGCCGCCGACCCGAAGTCACGCGCGTACTTCGCCAGCACGCCCGAGGTGTAGGCCGGTGGCTTCGGTTCCCACTCCTCTTTTCGCGCGTCGAGTTCTTCCTCGGAGAGGTCCACGGACAGTTCGCGGTTCGGGATGTCCACCGTCACTTCGTCGCCGTCTTCGAGGAGTGCGATGGGACCGCCTTCGACCGCTTCCGGCGCGACGTGGCCGACCATCGGGCCGCGGGTTGCCCCCGAGAATCGGCCGTCGGTGAGGAGTGCCACGTCGTCTTCGTGACCCTGTCCGACGACGGCGGCGGTGACGCCGAGCATCTCGCGCATACCGGGTCCGCCGCGGGGACCCTCGTTGCGGATGGCGATGACGTCGCCTGACTCGATGTGGCCTTCTTGCACGTAGCGCATCGCGTCTTCTTCGTTGTCGAAGACGCGGACGGGGCCGGTGTGGTGGAACTTGTCGTCACCAGTCACCTTCAGGACTGCACCGCCGGGCGCGAGGTTGCCGGTGAGAATCTTGATTGCACCCTCCGACTGGTAGGGTTCGTCGACGGTGTAGAGGAAGTCCTCGTCGATGTCGTCGTCGTCCGGCAGGTCGAGGTGGTCGAGTTCCTCTTCGATGGTGCGGCCCGTGACGGTCATCGCGTCGCCGTGGAAGAGGCCTGCGTCGAGGAGACGGCGGATGACGACGGGGACGCCACCGACCTCGTGGAGGTCGTTCATGACGCGCGTGCCGCCGGGCTGAAGGTTCGCAATCTTCGGCGTGCGCCGGGAGATTTCGTCGAACTCTTCGATATCGAGGTCGACGCCCGCTTCGGCAGCGAGTGCGAGCAGGTGGAGCACAGCGTTGGTCGACCCACCGATGGCGACTTGCAGTGCGATGGCGTTCTCGAAGGACTTCTTCGAGAGCACGTCCGAGGGGCGAAGGTCGTTCTCGACGCACTGGATGACCGCTTCGCCGGCGCGACGGGCAACGTCGTAACGTTCTTTGGACTCAGCAGGGGCCGAGGCAGACCCGAGCGGTGCCATACCGAGCGCTTCTGAGATGGACGCCATCGTGTTCGCGGTGAACATCCCGCCGCAGGACCCGGCACCAGGACACGCGTGGCGTTCGAGGTCGTCGAGTTCCTCGGCGCTCATCTCGCCTTCGGCGTAGGTGCCGACGCCCTCGAAAACGTTCTGAACGGTGACTTCGCGGCCTTCGTGCTGGCCGGGCATGATGGACCCGCCGTAGAGGAAGACAGACGGCAGGTCGGTCCGGATGGAGGCCATCATCATGCCGGGGAGGTTCTTGTCACACCCGGCGACGGTGACGAGTGCGTCCATGCGTTCGCCGAACGAGACGAGTTCGACGGAGTCGGCGATGACCTCGCGGGAGATGAGCGAGGCCTTCATCCCCTCGGTCCCCATCGAGATGGCGTCGGAGATGGTGACGGTGCCGAACTCGATAGGCATGCCGCCGGCCGCTTCGATACCCTCGATTGCCGCGTCGGCGACGTCGTCGAGGTGGACGTTACAGGGCGTGATGTCTGCGGCGGGGTTCGGGACGCCGACCATCGGTGACGAGAGGTCGTCGTCGTCGAATCCCATCGCGCGGAACATCGCCCGGTGCGGGGCCTTGTCGGGGCCCTCTGTGACTTCCGAACTTCGGAGGTTCGGGTCCTTGCCGCTGGAGAACACGTCGTCTGCGTCCTCCTCACGTGGGGACTGCTGGCTCATACCTGTCCGGAACGTGTGCGCGAACTTAAAGGGCCGCGACTGGGCAGACGTTGCAGTCGGATTGTCGGAAGCGGGAACGGATTCGGGCCACGGGTGACGGCACGCGGTTTCGAGCGACGGGGAAATCTACAACTCGCCTCGGCGTGTCGTTCGAGTGATGATTCACGGGGAACGAGACACGCCGCCGAGCGACAAAGACGCCATCGTAAGCGCGCCCCGAGGAGTCGGAAAGACAGTTCTGGCGACGGTGAACCAGTACCCGAGTGTCCACAACCGCGGGTGTCACGGCGCACTCGTCGAAGAGACGTCGGCGTTTCGCTCCGATATCGAGCAGTTCTCCGACCTGCACGTCTTGCTGTGGGACGCAGACCTCCAACAAGTTCTCGACGTCCGCGAAGACGCCGTCGCGAGTTCCGTCACGTACGCCAACTCCCGCGTCCCCGAACTCCACCTCGAAAACACGTTCCGGTTCGTCAGCGGATACGAGGCAACGCTCTCGCAGGACCTCCTCGTCGCCGTCGACGACCCGGCGTTGCTCGTCCGCAATCACGTCGCCTTCGACGACCCGAACGAACACACGATTTATACGCTCGTCAACTTCGGTATCGAGGACGTACTCGGCATCGACGGCGTGGACGAGGCCTACTACGCCCACGAAAACGGTGTCGACTTCATCGTGGCGTACGATTTCGAGCGCTTCGTCGCACTCGCACAACGCCGCCCATCGACCGACGATTCGACCTTCCACGGTCACCGTGTCGGTATCCAGAATCGCTCGACTGGTGACCAGCGGAGCGCGTGGGCCGAAATCTACGAAGACGAAGACGGATGGCTCACCCCCAACGACGTGGCGACGGGCCGCGTCGATGCTGGCGTCGGCCTCCACGTCGGCCACGAACAGGACGTCTCGTGGGCCACCGGCATCGGATTCGGGACGACTCACAGCGAGGCAATTTCGGCCGCGACGAACGTCCTCGATGCCGGCTACGACTCGATTCGGTCGTCGTTCCACGAGGCGTGGGAAGACTGGCACGAGGCGGTCAGAGACGGCCCGACGGGTGACGCGGTGGCCGACCGGATGTACGACCTCTCGATGACGAGCATGAAGTGCGTCCAAGACCCTCGTGGGCCGATGATTGCCGGCGCGTTCAAACCGAGACACTTCGAGTACAAGTTCGTCTGGCCGCGGGACCAGGTGATACTCATTCAGGCGCTTCTCGCCGCCGAGGCGACGAAAGAAGCGCGAGACGCTCTCGCGTGGCTGGACTCGGTGCAAATCGACGACGGCGTCCGCGGTCCGCGGGGGATTCAGCGCGGTGGGACGTGGTGGCAGAACTACTTCGTCGATGGGACAGCACACTGGCGCGAACTCCAACTCGACCAGGTCGGTGGACCAATCTACGCACACTGGCTCACGTGGCGCGAGACGGATGACGACGACGTTCTCGACGCGCACTACGACATGTCACGCCGGGCCGCCGAGTTCCTCCTCGGATGGGACAACGAGTGGGGCTTCCCGAACAAGCATCAGGACACGTGGGAAGAAGTCTGGGGCCACACGACTGCTGGAAGCGCCGCGGCCATCGCCGGCCTTCGATGCATGGCCGAACTCGCGGACGCGACGGGCGACGACGAATTTGCGGGGCGGTGCCGTGAACAGGCAACAGTCTGGGCCGAGAACGTGGACACCTACTGCTTCAAGCACGACACGCCCTACGGCGACCACTACGTCACCGCCGACGCGCCGGAAGGTGGGGAACAACCACCACCAGACCACCGTCCCGACGCCGCCGCGTTCATGGCCGTCTGGCCGTGGAACGTCGTGTCGGCGACGCATCCTCCGATGCAATCGACAGTCAGACTCGCCGAC
Organism: Haloferax profundi; assembly: GCF_001469865.1. GTDB lineage: Archaea > Halobacteriota > Halobacteria > Halobacteriales > Haloferacaceae > Haloferax > Haloferax profundi. Next base: position 2,441 of record NZ_LOPV01000159.1, on the reverse strand, counting down.
GAGGAGTGGTGGCGGGCAGACGGGACACCGTGCGTGGACCGCTATCCCGGTGATGACTACACGCCGACTGGAACCGTCGAAGACGGCGGATGGCCACTCTGTGAAGCCTACGCCGACATGGTCCGATGGCTCGGTGGTGTCGACGACGACGCAGTCTCAGACCACATCTTCGACCACGCCGAGAAGTGGGCGACGGCCGCCGGTCTCCTCCCCGAACGCATCGATGGAAACGGCAACGTTCGGTGGAACTCGAACCTCCAGTGGGCGCAGGCGACGTTCGTCTTACTCACCGAAAGCCACGTCCGCGGCGTCCCGTTCGGCATGGCTCCAGACGGGTAGGGACTGGCGACGCAGAACTCGACTCCCGATTGCTATTCTGAGTCGCGCCGCGCCAGGCCGGTCACGTGCGGCGCTTCGGCGACGATTATCTCACTCGTGCCGAGTCGGGCGGCATTCTCGCTTCCCGGGAGGCAAAACGCCGGCATTCCGTCCACGATGCCTGCCGTCGCCCGTGTCCCGACGACCCGTGTTCCAATCTCGTCGTACGAGAGTCGGCGGAACAACTCGCCGAACCCCGGAAGCGTCTTCTCGAAGAGTTGCTCGACTGCTTCGACCGTCTGGTCGTCGGGCGTGACACCCGTCCCACCCGTCGTGATGGTCGCATCTACGTCGCCTCGGTCTGCCATCCGGGCGACTGCGGTCTGTATCGCGTCGAAGTCGTCGTCGACGACGCGGCGGACCGAAAGCGAGTGGCCGGCGTCGTGAAGTATCTCCTCGATAGCGTCGCCAGCAGGGTCAGATTCGACGCTGCGGGTCGACGACACGGTGATGACCGCGAACCCGAGTTCCTCGACGTCGTGTTCGTGGTGGTCGTGGTGGTCGTGGTGTTCGTGGTGGTCGTGGTCGTGCTGATGACCGTCGTCGCTTCCCTCGTGGCCGTGACTGTGGTCGTGGTCGCTCACGTCGGGTGCTTGGTCTGCGGACGATAAAGTAAGTTCCCGCGCCGGCAGTCACTCGGCGTCGTCGGTCGAACGCTCGCCGATAGACGAGAGCGTGACGAGTTCTGCGTCCTCCCGGAGCGATACGAAGAGGTCTGTGACCCACGAGATAGCGCGCTCGGAGTCGTTGAGCGCGATACCCCCGACGCCCGTGTCGGTGTAGACGACAGTTCCGGCCTCGTCGTCGACGGCCCACAGACCGAACCCGAACGAAATCTCCGCGCGATAGATGTTCACTGTCTCTTTTTGGAGTTGCTCGACGATGATGGCCCGCGAACTGGGCGCATCGAGGAGTTTCTCCAACAGTTCGTGGGCGACAATCATCTCGACGTTCGTCCCACCTGCGGTCGCTGCGTCGTAGAAGGCTTTGAGTTGTCCCGAGATGGCGACGGGGGCGATGCCGTAGAGTGTCTCACTATCCTCGATACTCGTGAACAACGCGTCCATGACGTCGTCAGGGATGTCCGGACTCGGTGTGTACACTCTTGCACCGGCGAAGAACGCCGGGTCGAGCGGTGCGTTCTCTGGAAGCATCTGTAACAGGTCGCGTGCGTTCGAGACACCCTCGATAGTCCGTTCGTACCGCTCGAACGCTTCGAGTGAACACCGGCCGAGGAGAGTCAGTTCGTATCCACTTCTCGTGTGACGCACGAACCCGACGTCCGTCAGGTCGCGGAGGACACGGTCGACCGTCGACCGAGACGTCTCGAGATCCTCGGCTAGCGTCCGCTTGTCGCGAGGACGTTCGGCGAGTCCCTCCAAGAAGTCCGACCGGCGAACGAGGAGTCCGAGTAACTCCTCACCGTGGTCTGTTCGGTGCTGCGTCATCGGTGATATCTATCTGACGAGAACCGTCTATCGTGACTGGTGAATCGTTCGCTCGTGTGCTGGTTCTGCCGCGGGAAGAGCCATATCATGTCTTGAACGTGTATCTGTGGTCCGTACCGTCTCGTGGAGAACCCCGTCTATACGTACTATGTCTCGTGTGAACGTTTGTACTTTGTCTATTTCGACGCTTGTCGTACATGTGGCAAGACGATTAGCGTAAACCTATATTTTTATCATCCGCTTCCATGGGTCCGAACGGAATGAAAGCGGTCCAATTTAGCGAACACGGAGACCGAGACGTTCTCGAATACGGTGACTTCCCCGACCCGGAAGTCGGCCCCGAAGAGGTACTCGTGGACGTGAAGGCAGCGTCGCTCAACCACCTCGACATCTGGACGCGGCGCGGACTTCCCGGCGTCGAGCTAGAGATGCCGCACATCCCCGGCAGTGACATGGCCGGTGTCGTCACCGACGTCGGCGAGCGTGTAACCCGATTCGAAGAAGGCGACCACGTCGCACTCATCGCTGGTGTCGCAGACGGCGACGACGAGTTCTCGCGCAAGGGTGACCCGACGCTCGCGCCCGACTTCCGAATCATCGGTGAGCACCAGCGCG
>NZ_LOPV01000158.1 GCF_001469865.1 Haloferax profundi | reverse complement strand
TCGCTGCCGTCCCGGAAGAGAACCTCGTCCCCGTTCCCGAGGACGTCCCGTGGGAAGTCGCCGGGTCTGCGTCGCTCGTCTTCCAGACGGCGTGGCGTATGCTCATCGACCGTGGTGAACTTCGCCCCGGTGAGAAAGTGCTCGTGCTCGGTGCGTCCGGTGGTGTTGGCCACGCGGCCGTCCAAATCGCCGACTACGCCGGTGCCGAAGTGTACGCTACTGCCTCTACCGACGAGAAACTCGAGTACGCCAAAGGCTGCGGTGCCGACCACGTCATCAACTACGAAGAAGAAGACTTCTCGAAGAAGATTTACGAGATGACCGACGGCCGCGGCGTCGACATGGTCGTCGACCACATCGGCGAGGCGACGTACAAACAGTCGCTCCGGAGCCTCACGAAAGGCGGGCGCGTCGTCACCTGCGGCGCGACGACGGGACCAGACCCGGGCGCTGGCCTCAACTTCATCTTCTGGAACCAACTGTCGGTCATCGGGTCGACGATGGCGACGCCCGGTGAGGCAGACGAAGTCCTCGAACTCGTCTGGGACGGGACGTTCGAACCGCGAATCCGCGAGACGCTCCCGATGAGCGAAATCGAACGTGCGCACGAACTCATCGAGGAGCGACAGGGCTTTGGCAAGGTGGTCGTTATCCCAGATAGTGAGCTCTGACACCACGTCTCGGGAGGACACGTACGTTCACCGACCGGGCGAATCAGACATCGGGGCAGACGAACCCGAACCGAAGGGATTCGGTACTCGAGGCTGGGCCCTCGTCGGCGTCGTCGCGCTCTGTTTCCTCGTCGTTCCCGGCGCAGTGTACCTCGTTCCGTCGCTGCCAGCGATGGCAGGCCTCCCGTACCTCGCCGCGATGCTGGCGCTGCCGATGATTCCGGCAGTGCTTCTCGGTGCTGCCGCAGTCTGGTCGATGACGGCAGCGACCCGCGGCGACGACTGAGCGAACCGACGAACGGCCCGCTCTGGATTCACGACGACGCCGTCGCCCCGCTATTTCGAACGGTCGAATTGCGGTCCCATATAAATAGTGCCGACAACGCTTATCGTCAATCGTGAGTTATGATAACGTGTAGCGATGTTCGAACGATTCTCCAGCGGGTACTACCTCGCCCGGTTGTACGTCGAACCGTACGACGGTGACGAGGCGGCCATCCAACGCACCGAGCACGAGCGACTGAACGAGCACGTCTACGCGACTGGACGGGGTATCGAGCGAATCGACTACCCACTCGTGATGAAACTCGACAGCGCACACTTCCCCGTCGTCGGCGACGATGGCGTGCCCGCAGGGACACTCGCACTCCCGCGCGACGCAGTGGACCCGGACGTGCTTCCCGACGACAGACCAGTGTTCCTCGCTGACGCCACTCGCGCCGCGGAACTCCTCCGGTACGCTGGGTACGACATCGACGAGTTCGACCCGTCACGGCGCAAGACGTGACACCCCGCCGCGCGAGATGCGTTCTCGACGGGATTTAGTCCCGTTCCGGTATCTCTCCGGCCGGGATAGTCGTACATTCGGGGAGGTCTGCGAGGACGTCTTCCGGCCCGGGCGGGGCGTACACAGCCAGTAGCGTCAGCGTCTCCCATCCCGTATTCACCGTCCCGTGTTCGACGCCGGCCGGGATGTACACCATCTCACCGGGTGTAATCTCCCGGGTGTTGCCCTCGACTTCCTGTTCCCCACGGCCGTGAACGACGTACAGTATCTCTTCGCTGTCGGGGTGGGTGTGTAACTCGTGCCCCTTCCCGGGTTCGAGTTGCACGACACCGGCACTGAGTCGGTCTGCACCGGTCACGTCCGGCGTGCACATCCACTTGAGTGTCCCCCAATCGAACTGCTGTGTGTCGACCATGTCCGGTTCGACGTAGTTCTTGGTAGTCATCCTCTCACACGACAATTGGATAGTAGAATGATAGTAATTTCGGACACGCGATATTCTGTTTTGTCAGCCCCTCTCGACGCTGGTTTCTATATTCGCACCCCAAATTTAATAATTAATCTTGTTGTTTGTGGTCCTACACATGCAATTCACACGCGAGGAGTCACTCTCACGACTTCGTGAGACGGTTTCTGAGGGCGAACCAGTCGTCGGCGCAGGTGCAGGGACGGGAATCTCGGCGAAGTTCGCCGAACGCGGTGGCGTCGACTTGCTCATCATCTACAACTCCGGCCGGTATCGGATGGGTGGCCGTGGGTCACTTGCCGGGTTGCTTCCGTACGGTGACGCGAACGAAATCGTACAGGAGATGGGCCACGAAGTGCTCCCAGTCGTCGAGGACACACCCGTCCTCGCGGGCGTCAACGGGACCGACCCGTTCCGCCAGATGGACGTGTTCATCGCCGACCTCAAACGACAGGGGTTCTCGGGCGTCCAGAACTTCCCAACCGTCGGACTCATCGACGAAGATAGCGGCTTCCGGCAGAACCTCGAAGAGACCGGGATGGGCTACGACAAGGAAGTCGAGATGATTCGCGAGGCGGCCGAACAGGACATGCTCACCTGCCCGTACGTCTTCACAGAGGACCAGGCACGCGACATGGCCGAAGCGGGCGCCGACGTCGTCGTCTCACACATGGGGTTGACGACGTCGGGTGACATCGGGGCCGAGACGTCACTGGACCTCGAAGCCGCCGCCGAACGCGTCCAGTCCCACTGTGACGCCGCGAAAGACGTCAACGAAGACGTGCTCGTCATCTGCCACGGCGGTCCCATCGCGTGGCCCGACGACGCCGAGTACATCCTGAACAACACCACAAACGTGGTCGGCTTCTTCGGTGCGTCGAGCATCGAACGCCTGCCGACCGAGAAGGCGATTCAGGACCAGGCCCGCGAATTCAAGGAGATAGATTTCTGAGCGCGTCGTTCTCGCGCACCCACTTTCACGAACATGAGCGTTATCATCATCGGTACACTCGACACGAAAGGTGCGGAAATCGGGTTCGCCCGTGACGTCCTCAACGCGAAGGGAGTCGACGTCCACCTCGTCGACACGGGCGTGATGGAAGACCCTGCCATCGAACCCGACACGACTGCGGCGGCGGTTGCCGAAGCAGGCGGGTCGACTCTCTCGGAACTCCGTGAACAGGGGGAACGAGGCGCAGCGATGGAAGTCATGGGAGACGGAGCGGCGTCTATCGTTAGTCGACTCCACGAAGAGGGGTCGCTCGACGGCGTCCTCGGACTCGGTGGGTCCGGGAACACGTCGATTGCCACGGCGGCGATGCGAGCACTCCCCTACGGCGTCCCGAAGTTGATGGTGTCGACGATGGCCTCCGGGGACGTCCGCCCGTACGTCGAGTCGCGCGACATCATGATGCTGTACTCGGTGGCGGACATCGAGGGACTCAACCAACTCTCACGACTCGTCATCTCGAACGCCGCCCTCGCGATGGTCGGAATGGTGACGAACGACCCCGGCGTCGACGTCGAAGACCGGCCGACCATCGGTATCACGATGTTCGGCGTCACGACGCCCTGCGTCAAGTCCGCCCGTGCGTACCTCGAAGAACGGGGGTACGAGACCATCGTCTTCCACGCGACCGGAACGGGAGGACAGGCGATGGAGAATCTCATCAGAGAGGGCGTCATCGACGGCGTCCTCGACGTGACGACGACCGAGTGGGCAGACGAACTCGTCGGTGGCGTCCTCAGTGCGGGCCCCGAACGGCTGGACGCCGCCGCCGAAACCGGAACGCCGCAAGTCGTCTCGACGGGCGCACTCGATATGGTCAACTTCGGCGCAAAAGACGACGTGCCGGAGGAGTTCAGTGACCGACACCTGCACGTCCACAACCCGCAAGTGACACTCATGCGGACCACCGCCGACGAATGCGCCGAACTCGGTCGAATCATCGGCGAGAAACTCAACGCGGCGACGGGTCCGACCGCCCTCGCCCTTCCGCTTGGCGGGGTCTCACTCCTCGACGTCGAAGGGGAGGACTTCTACGACCCCGAGGCAGACGAAGCCCTGTTCGAGGCGCTCAAACAGACCCTCGACGACCACGTCGAACTGATAGCGTCCGAGGCGGATATCAACGACGAGGCCTTCGCCGAGACCATCGCGGCCAAACTCGACGAGTACATGCGCGCGGCCGAACTGGCACCCGCATCGGGTGACGACTGAGGGAGGAGACGCTCGTTCGGAGGCGCAGACAGTCACCGAACGTCCGAACTCTCAAGTGGTCGGCCCGCACGCTTCCGCGTATGCTGGACGAGTTGTTGGGCCGGGCCGAACTCAAAGAACGCATCGCGGAGTTGGAAGACGAACGCGACGCGCTAGCAGGGCGACTCGAAGGAGAGTCGGACCGTCGGAAAGACGCGGTTCGGGCGCGACAGGACGCAGAAGCGGAGGTCAACCGCCTCGAAGACCGCATCACCGAACTCGAAGACCGAGTCGAACGCCTCTCTGGAGACGACGACTCGCTCGACTTCCGCGGGACCGAAGACCTCGGTGGCGACCGTCTCCGTGAGGTCGTTCGTCGCCTGGAGTCGTTGTCGACTGCTCCCGAGGGCGCGTTGACCGCCGTCGTCGCCGACGAACAGTCCGTCCCCGCTGCCGTCGAGTCAGCATTCGGTGACCGGGCTTCACTCGTCCGCCGGGCCGCCCCGTGCGTCGCCCTCACCGACGACGCCGGACTCGTGAGCGTCGCCCTCTCACCGCCGCGTCTCTCCGACCAGTTCGACGCGTGGGGCGACGGGTTCGTCCTCGAACCCGACTGGTTCTTCCCCACCTCGGAGACTGTCGTCGCACTCGTTCGCTCGAATCTGTTCGCCCTCGGCCACTACGACGACGGCGAACTCGTCTACGAGACGGGATTCGAGAGCGACGTGAAGTCGGCGCACTCCAAAGGCGGATTCTCGCAGGCACGCTTCGAGCGTATCCGCGAGGGACAGATAGACGACCACCTCGATGCGTGCCGCGAAGCGCTCGACGACCACCTCACAGACGAGTCTGACCTCGTCGTCCTCGGCGAACGAACCGTTCTCGGCGAATTCCGCGAACGTGCCTCGCTGACCGCGACAGTCGACGCCAGCGGCGACCCCGAGGCGGCCCTCGAAGAGGCCTCGCGGGAGTTCTGGACGACGCGTCTGTACCGAATCTGAGTCGACTGGCTACGCTCTCCCTCGTCGCACCACACCCCCCGAAGGTGACTCACGTACGATTCGAATCATCGGTGACGAGTCACTGACAGACGCTGCCGAATCGCCCGACCTTTTAGGGTGGCACGTATTCTCACCCACTATGAGCGACCCACAACGAGTCGTCGTCCTCGCACACGAGAAGTTCCCCGACCGCGCGAAGACCGCCACAGGCGTCCTCAAGTACGCCGACTACGACGTGGTTGCTGTTCTCGACCGCGACAAACCCGGTACCTCGACGGCCGACCACCGCCGTGACCTCCCCGACGTGCCAATCGTCTCCTCCATGGCCGACGCGCCCGAGGCAGACGCCCTCCTCGTCGGCATCGCGCCAATCGGCGGCGGGTTCGACGAGACGTGGCGTGAAGACGTTCGGACGGCGCTCGAACGTGGGTGTGACGTCATCGCCGGCCTCCACTACTTCCTGAACGACGACGAGGAGTTCGCTGCCCTCGCCGACGAATACGGGTGCGAAATCAACGACGTTCGCAAACCGCACGAGGATATCGGTGTCGCCAACGGAACGGCCGCAGACGTGGACGCAGAAATCGTCCTCACCGTCGGCACGGACTGCTCCGTCGGGAAGATGACCGCGACACTCGAACTCGTCGAGGCCGCCCGCGAGCAAGGTATCGACGCCGGGTTCATTCCGACTGGCCAGACCGGCATCATGATTGCCGGGTGGGGCAACCCCGTCGACCGGGTCGTGAGCGACTTCACTGCCGGGTCCGTCGAAGAGATGATTCTGGAGAAAGGCGACGAGTACGACGTGCTGTTCGTCGAAGGACAGGGGAGTATCGTCCACCCCGCGTACTCCGCGGTCACCTGCGGTATCCTCCACGGCGCGATGGCGGACAAACTGATTCTCTGCCACGAGTCCACCCGCGAGGCCATCCACGGATACGAGTCGTTCGCTCTCCCCGACCTCTCGGAGTACGTCTCGCTCTACGAGAACCTCGCCGCCCCCGTCCACGAGGCGGACATCGTCGCCGGTGCGCTCAACACGTCGAACGTCGACGACGACGACGAGGCCGCCGCCGCAGTCGACGCGTACGCCGACGAACTCGGTGTCCCCGCCGTCGACCCGGTCCGGCAGGACGCGACGGACCTCATCGACGAGGTGTTCTGAATGCTCACGACGGAGTTCGAACGCGTCTCGATGTCGCTCGCCGACCCGTTCGGTATCTCCCGCGGGACGCAGACGGAAGCCGAGAACGTCGTCGTCCGAATCGAAGACTCGGGCGGGATGACGGGCGTCGGTGCCGCGGCGCCGTCGTCTCACTACGGCGAGACTGCGGACACCGTCGAAGCAGTCCTTCCGGACCTCCTCGAAGTCGTCGAGACCGTCGGCAAGCCACACGCTATCGACGAGATAGAACGCCGGATGGAACAGCGCGTTCGCCGCAACCCGTCGGCGCGAACTGCTGTGAGCATCGCGCTCCACGACCTCGCGGCGAAGCGACTCGGCGTCCCCCTCTACAAACTCTGGGGTCTCGACCCCGAGAACGCCCCCACGTCTTCGTTCACCATCGGCCTCGACGATATCGAGACGATACGCGAAAAGACCGCAGACGCCTACGAGGCCGGGTACGACATCCTCAAAGTGAAGGTCGGCACCGACCGCGACAAGGCAATCATCGAGGCCGTTCGCGACGAAGCGCCCGGCGTGACGATTCGCGTCGACGCGAACGAGGCGTGGACACCGCGTGAGGCCGTCGAGATGAGCGAGTTCCTCGCAGACTACGGCGTCGAGTTCGTCGAACAACCCGTCCCCGCCGAGGACTACGAGGGTCTCAAGTTCGTCTACGACCACGCGGCACTCCCCATCGCCGCCGACGAGTCCTGTATCACGGCCGACGACATCCCCAAGATAGCCGACCGCGTCGATATCGCGAACCTGAAACTGATGAAGTGTGGGAGTCTCGTCGAGGCGAAGCGTGCGATTCACACCGCCCGCGCGCACGGCCTCGAAGTCATGCTCGGGTGCATGATAGAGACGAACGCCGCAATCGCCGCCGGATGCCACCTCGCACCGCTCCTCGATTACGTCGACCTAGACGGGTCGCTCTTGCTCGCTGACGACCCCTACGAAGGCGTTCCGATGCCGCAAGGCGCAATCGACCTCACCGCCCTCGACCGACCGGGGACCGGCGCGCACCGCCCATAGGTTCGGTTCTCACCCGGGGTCTCAGGACTCCCAGTCGATGTCCTCCGTTCTCGTCTCTGACCGCAGGACGAACGGCCCGATAGAGAGGGTCCGCTTGGCGACCGTGGCGATACGGAGGACGTACGCTGCGAGCACTGCGAAGGGTGCGAGTGAGATAGTCGTCACAGCGGCGACCACGAGCAAGAGGTTCGACACGCCGAGTGTCGTGCCGGGGGCGCTTCCGGGGGTGTCGAGGAACAGAATCGCGCCGATACTCGCGACGAGTGCAGGAACTGCGGTGTAGAACATCGCCCGCGAGAGGTCGACGAGTTCCCACCGAAAGTAGAGGGTCTTGACGTGTTCGCGGGCGGGGCCGAACAGTTCGAGGGCGTCGCGCAGGTCGTCGAGGGCTGCCTTGGTCTCCGAAGAGAGGCCGTCGTGAGACGCGCGAAGTCTCGTCGCCTGGTATATCTTCCACGAGTAGTTGAGGTCCAGCGCCGCCGAGAGCACGTCGAACGACCCGAACTGTCGCCCATCGAGACGAGCAGCCACGTCGTCGGCGTTTTCGGCGACTTCGGAGGCGAACTCGCAGACGCGCGTCGCCGCGTCGTCGGCCGTCTCAACTCTGTGACTGTCGGTGCTGTCGGTGCTGTCGGTGCTGTCGGTGTCGCTATCCGGGACCGTGTCGCCGACCGTCCGTGCCCGCGATGCGATATTCTCTGCTAACGCACGCATGAACGCGGAGGGTTCGGGTGGTGCGACAGGTACGTCGAGGAGGTCGGCGACGTCGTCGCGGAAGGCCATCGACCCCTCCATCCGTTCGCGCTGGTCACCCAGCGGACCGAGTTCGCGGGACAAGACGAGTTGGTTGATGGTGACGACGAGTGTGACACCGGTGACGATAGCGGTGAGGAGGCCCTGTGCGAGCGTCTCTATCGGGTCAGAGGCTTCCACGGCACTCCGGAGAGTCGTCGAGTCGAGTGTTCCGAGAACGACGATGCTGACGAAGATGACGGCAAGCGGAACGGCGGCGACGACCCAGCGGTCGGCACGGAGGTAGACAGCGAGTTTCGCACGACTCGTCGACCCGCGTTCTCGCATCCTATCGCTGGGTTCGCCAGACGACCCGCCCTCGTTCGACATGGTGTAGTGGTCCGCGAAAATCGGTGGTCAATCGGTCGAACGGCGCCAGTGCGGCACCGACCAACTCCCGGTCGTGCGGGAGGGTGGCTTCACGACGACTCTTCTTCGTTCTTCAGTTCTTCCAGTTCGGCTTCGACTTCCTCGTCGACGACTTCCTCGTCGATGTCGACTTCAGTCTCGGTGTCGGCTTCCGTTTCTTCGGCCGGTTCGGACGACTTGCCCATCTCGGCTTTCAGCGTCTCGAGTTCGGCGTCGACTTCCGCGTTCGTCCGACCTGCTTCGAGTTCGCGCTCGATAGAGTCCTTGTCGGAGAGAACGTCGTCGAGAGCGCCAGACTCCATGAGTTCGTCCATGGCGGCCGAGCGCGCTTCCATCTCGTCGGTCTGCTCTTCGGCCCGTTCGAGGGCGCGCCCCACGTCTGCCATCTCGTCGCCGACGCCGGACATGGCCTCGGAGACGCGACTCGACGCTTCTGCGGCCTCGTAGCGCGCCTTCATCGTCTCCTTCTTGGTGCGGAACTCCTCGATACGGCTCTGGAGTTCGTCTTTCTTCTGGACGAGGGTGTCTTGGGTCTCTTGGAGGCGCGCAATCTGACCGTCGAGTTCCTCGATTTGGCTCATCTTGGCCTGCTTCTTCTCTAAGGCCTTGCGCGCCAGGTCTTCACGGTCCTGCTGGACTGCTTGTCGTGCCTGGTCGTTGTGCTTCTCGACGTTCTCTTCGAGTCGTCGCTTCTGAATCTCCAGTCGCTTCTTTTGGGTCGTGAGGTCGGCGATACCCTGTTTGACCTGCTGGAGTTCGTCGCGCATCTTCTCGTAGGAGTAGTCGAGCGTCTCCGTTGGGTCCTCTGCACGGTTGAGGAGGGCGTTTATCTTCGACCTGATGACGTACGACGTGCGAGAGAGAATTCCCATACCCAATAACTACGCGACGGTCGGCTTAAAACCTCACCAGTGTAAGAGGTCGATATGGCTGAGACGATTCTCGTTCCCGGCGGGCGAGACGTTCGCGCGACACTCGACACGGCCGCCACGGATGGTGCCCGTTCCGATGCCGTCGTCGTCGCGTGTCCACCACATCCGCAACACGGCGGTCATCGCGGCGACGCTCGCCTCGAAGCAGTGAGCGACGCAGTCCGAGACCACGGTATCGACTGTCTTCGGTTCGATTACGGCGAGTGGGACGAAGGGTACGGCGAACGCGCCGACACCCGCAGAGCGGTCGAGTGGGCGAACGAGCGCTACGACCACGTCGGGCTCTTTGGGTTCAGTTTCGGTGGTGCGATGGCACTGCTCGCCGCCGCCGATGGTGCCGATATCGAGGCCGTCTCTGCGCTCGGTCCCGCAGGTCGACTTTCTGCTGACCTCGACGTGACCGAGGTGTTCGACCAGATTCCCGTCCCGGTACAGGTCGTCTACGGCACGCGCGACGACATCGCCGACTGGCGACCCGTCGTCGACTGCGCACAGGAGTATCACCAGTCGACTGTCGAATTCGCCGCCGACCACTTCTTCGTCGGACAGACGGAGAAAGTCGCCGACGCCGTCGCTGACTTTCTGGTTCCCAACCTCGTAACCGAGAACTGACGCGCGCATACCAGTCGACCGAACGACATTTTTTGGTGCGGGCCTAACGGCACCTCATGGTCCCTCCGACACGACTCGCCGCCGTCGTTTCACTCCTCGTCGTCGGCGTCTTTTTCACGCAGTCGTTCTCCCTCGCCGCCGGTCTCCAGACCACCTACGTCGCCGACGAGGTGACGGCAGAGACGCCGCCAGAACTCGTCGCGGCGAACGACGCCGACGTCGTCGACTTGACTGACCACGTCTCGGGGACGCCGCAACTCGAAGACCCACTCCAGACCGCCGTCGAAACCGGACGATTCGACGGGTCCATCGCCCCAGAGGCACACATCGTGCTCTCCGACGTGCACGACGACGCTCGGTTCGCGGTCTACGAGGGTCAGTACTATCGGTTCTCGCTCGACGTCTCGGACGACCCAATCGGCGCGGATATCCACCTCTCGCCGACTGACTGGCGAACCGTTGCCGAGGCGACTGCCGACCCCGCCGCGGGTGCGGCCCCCGGTGTGCAGAAGGCGATAGACGACGGCTCGGCCGCTCAGGACTCGTTCGTCGGCCGTGGGGTGTACGTTCGTGACGGGACGTACTACCTCGTCCGCCCGGAGAGCGAGAGCGCAGTCGCCGGGAACTTCTTCGCCGCCGTCGGTGGATTCCTCTTCAATCCGATTGGTTGGGCGTACGTCGTCTCCGGAGTCGGACTCTTCGCGGCGCTCCGAACCCGCGGCGGACCCCGACCGTTAGATACCCGGAGCGCACTTGCCGTCCTTCCGGCGACCCTCGCCGTCATGTGGGGTGCGACGACGCTCTCGGGAAGCGGGTCCGTGGCGATGCGATACGCACTCGTCCCCTTCGTCGGTGTGGTCGCTGCATTCGGCCTGTTCGCGGGGATGTGTCTCCGGAGACGTGCGTGGAGACCACTCGTCGTCGGGAGCGTCGTCCTCTGCGGTGTCGTCCTCGCTGTCGACGTGGCGGCACTCGGCGCCCTCGGTGCGGCGTTCGGGATGCTCGGTATCGTGGTCGGATGGGGCGGAAGTTTGCTCCTCGTCCCCTACGGCTACCTGTTCGCTTCCGACTTTGATGAGACGGCGACTGAGGCGTCGGCTCACTGACTTCGCCTGCCCTCTGCGACGCGAACTGCTGTGCTTCTTCTGGGCAAGACACGTCTGAAGAGTACGTCCTTCAGTTCGGGTTTTGTGAGCATCTGTCCTCGAACGTTTGAAAAATAGATGGGTGCTGTGACTCGTTCCTCACCCGTTCGAGCGAGATGGAACGTTCCCGTGGAAAAACCACTCTGGCAGCTGTCTTGCATACTAGCCACAATATGATGGGAATTCTTATGTGCATCTGGCCCGCATCTCGCACCAGACACCATGGCAGGTATCCCCAGCATCAACCCCGCAGAACTGAAGGAGACCATCGACAACGGCACGGACGTCACAATCGTCGACGTTCGCGGCCCTCACGACTTCGACGAGTGGCACATCGACGGCGACGGCGTCGAAGCGCTGAACGTCCCGGTAACGCAGTTGCAGACGGTCGACCCCAAGGAACTCCTCAACGGCGCGTCCGACGGCGAAGTCGTCGCAGTCTGTGCCTCCGGTCAGACGAGTCAGATGGCAGTCCGGATGCTCCAGCAGGCAGGTATCGACGCCAAGAACCTCCAGTACGGGATGAATGGCTGGGCGAACCTCTACGTCCATCAGGAACTGGAGACGAACGCGAGTGCGACGGTTCTACAGTTCAGTCGCCCATCGAGTGGCTGTCTCGCCTACATGGTCGTCTCCGGTGACGAGGCAGTCGTCGTCGACCCCCTCCTCGCCTTCGTCGACGACTACATCGAAGTCGCGCGCGAGTACGGTGCAGAGATTACTGCAGCGGTCGATACGCACGTCCACGCCGACCACATCAGTGGTGTTCGGGCGTTCGCGACTCGCACGTCGGCGGACGTCGTCGTCCCCGAACCCGCAGTCGCCCGCGGCATCGACTACGACGTCGACTACGAAACCGTCGCTCACGGGGACGTGATTTCGGTCGGCGACAGCACCATCGACGTGGTTCACACACCCGGCCACACCTCGGGGATGACCTCGTTCCTCGTCGACGACGCTGTCCTCCTCAGCGGTGACGGACTCTTCACCGAGAGCGTCGCCCGCCCGGACCTCGAAGACGGCGACGACGGTGCGTCAGACATGGCTGCAACCCTCTACGACTCGCTTCAGAACCGCATCCTCACGTTGGCTGACGAGACTATCGTCGCGCCCGCGCACTACAGTGACAGCGCCGAACCTGCCGACGACGGGTCCTACACCGCGACGCTCGGCGACCTGCAATCGAAGATGGACGCACTCTCGATGCCCGAAGACGAGTTCGTCGAATACATCACCGCCGACGTGCCGCCACGCCCGTCGAACCACGAACAGATTATCCAGACCAACCTCGGGCAGATTGACACGCCCAACTACGTGGCGTTCCAACTCGAACTCGGGCCGAACAACTGTGCGGCGAGTCAAGAGTCGATGACGCAGTAAGCACTGAGCGCAGACGCCCGCCTTCACGAGGCAGAGCCCGTCGCTATTTCTGCTCAGTCGCGTCTCGACGCCGCGACTTTCTCTGGTGTCACGACGTAGCGAATCCCCCAGATGTCGAACGACACCTGCAGGTCGCTCGCTGGGTTGTCACTGGCGTCGACCAGCGCGAGGAGTGAATCCACGTCTATCGCGTCTTGCAACCGAGTGGACTCTCTGCTCGGGTCGACGCCGAGTTGGAGGGCCGCCTCGACGAGTGCCTCTGTGAGTGCGTGGTTTTTGTCCGTCAATCGTATCTCGATTTCGGGCTCGAACGGGGAGGACATCGTGTTCACCTCTATTCACAACGGGCGGGGGAGTGGGACGACTCCCCCAGCAGGTAAAACTAGGCTGTGGGTGGACGTGGGGGTATGCGATGATTCTCCGCCGGAGGGAATCGTGCTAGCATCGGTGACGGGTCAGCCCTGTTCTCGGGTGCGTTGGGTTGGCTCGGAAACTGACGTTAGTTGTACTCGCGCCAGCGGTATCCGCACTCTTTGCACTTGAAGAATCGCGTCGGCGGTTCGTCGGCAGACGCCGTCTGCTTGATAGTGTACCACGCTTCTGTGTGTCCGCACTCGTCGCAGTGAACGTCTTTTGCAGTCGGTTTGCCCTCGAACTCGGCACCCTCTTCGGTCTCGATGAGTTCGTCACCAGACTGGGCTTCCGTCGAGACGAACTCTTTGGCCAGTTCCTCGTCGCGTTCGGTGGTCGCGCCACACTCGTCGTTCGTGCAGGTCATCGCACCGTCTTGCGAGACCATCATCGACCCGCAGTCGTCGCAAAATTGCATACACAGGGCTAGCGGGCGCGCTCCTAAGAATCTGTCACTCTCCCCGGTGAGTCTCCCACGACCAGCAGAGTCAGTCGTCGTCAGGGTCGACCATCGGGCAGTTTCGGACGAGGAAGTGGTCGGTGTCGGTGACTTCGACGATAGCAGTTCCCTCGTGTGAACACGAGAGTTCTGGTGGGTCGCCGAAGAACTCACAGCGCTGGCAGTACGACGCCTTCGGGACGACGTAGTCCGAGACGCCGTCTGACGCGTCGACTGGTTCGGCGTCGCCACCGATGCCGACGTGTTCTTCCTCTTCGTCTGCGTCGACCAGCGAGGTCCACACGTCGTCCGTGTCCAGTTCGTCGACGCGGACGGAGTCGAACAGTTCGTCACGGGTCGACTTCGTCGCATCAGACCGGTTTCGACGCTCTTCGACGCGGCCTGCGAGGTCCGAAAGCGGGGCCGCGGCGTCTTGGTCGTCGCCGGTGGTTCCGTGTTCTCGACCACGCTGGTCGCCGTCGACGTGGTCGTGGTCGAAGGCGTCGGTATGCTCGTCGGTGTGGTCGTCCTCGGTTGCCCGGTCGTGTTCGCTGCGTTCGCTGTCGTCAGTCATTCACGTGTTCTCCGTTCGCCGCCGCCTCGCGTACCGAACCGTCGGTATCGTCCGTGTCTACACTGGTGCTGTCGGAATCCGAGTCTTCGGAGGATGCCTCGTCCAAGATGGTCGCGACGTCGTCTTCGTCGGGTGCCGGGTGTCCCTCCAGTGCAGGTGGTTTTCCGGTGTGGAGCGTCGCCGACCCGAAGAACCCACGCGACGGTGACAGTTCGTCGAACGACGTCCGACAGCCCGGACATCGGGGTTCTGTGAGGAGGTCGAGGTGCACTGTCTGGCCACAGTCTGCACACGTCGCCTTGTGCTCGCCGGCGTCGTTTGCGACGCGGAGCAGGTCTGCGAGGGCTTTGCGTTCGAGTTCTGCCGCCTCGATGTCGGCCGCACGGGAGCGCAGGTCCACGAGCGATTGTGCGACCACGCCAAGGTTCTCGTCGAGGGTTGCCGTCGTCTCGTCGAGGTACGTGAGAATCTCTTCGTAGTTGTCGAAGCCGGCGTCGACACGCTCGTCCATCTTTGCGACTCGCTCGCGCGTGGCCTCGATATCGCTCGTCGCTTGGTCGATACTCGCTTGCAACTCGGGATGGGAGTGGTCACGCGGGGCCTTCTCGTCGGCCTCTCGTTTGACCTGTACGACACGCATCCGGACGTCGTCTATCTTCTCGTCCAGTGCCGCCTCGAGGCCATCGACGCGCCCTTCGACACTCTCGAGTTGTCGCGGCATGGACTCGACGTCGTCGAGGGTCTCTCCCGAGTCGGTCACGGCGAGTCGATACGTGCTAACCGCTCGCGCGAGCACCGTCGCCGGGTCGGCATCTAGCGCTTCGGCACGTTCGGTGACCCACTCTCTGAGGTCTTCCGGGAGCGTGCCCCCAACATCCCCTTCCATCTTCATGTTGCGTTCGTCCACGAGCCCTTAAGAACTATCGCCGAGGCAGTAGGTGTTCGAATCACTCGAATTGTACGGGTGTCGCCATCTGAACGAGACACCGAGACGACAGTCAGCGAATCTTCCGAACGTCGCTCACGTCGAGGCCGCTTTCGTTTATCTCCGTCTCGAACTGGACGATGTTCTCGCTCTCCAGTCGTGACAGGACACCACGGAACTCTTGGACGACCATCGTTCGCGCTCGTTTCGACCCGCCTGTCTCCCACTTGAACAGGAGTGTCCCGTCGGTCGCACCCTTGAGGATGCCGAGTTCCGTCTCCGAGAGCGCCTCGGTACTCACGAGGGCGAGGATGAGTCCACCCCACTGGTAGGACGCTTTTTCGAGTCCTTTCATCACCATGGCGATGTCCGACCACGTCATGTCCTCGGACCGACCGGCCACGAGGTCGGTCAACGAGTCGATGACGACGAGGTTCCCGGGAGCGTGCTCGCTGAGTGTGTTTCCGAGTGCGCCCAGCACCGACTCGCGGTTGTGTCTGTGGCCGAGGTCTTCCAACTGGGTCGGTTGCCCGAGGTACCACTCGCGTGGAATCGGACTCAACTGGAAGTACTCCGGCGACAGGTCGTGGAACTCGATGTAGTCGATTGCAGCCTCCACCACGTCGCTGTCCATCGTGTACGCCATCTCTTCTCTGAGGTACTGTTCACCGGAGGTGAACGAGACGTAGTGAATCTCTGGTGGCGGACTGGCAGTGTCGTCGAGCGTGCCGTAGTGCAGGTCGAAGAGGTCCTCGTCGGCGTGTGACAGGGCGTTCATCGTCGCACTCGTGTAGAGGAACTCACGCGCACCTGCGCCGGACTCCCCCGCGAGGAGCACGACGTTTCCCGGCGGTGCCCCACCGCCGATGATGCTGTCGAGTCGAGGGACCCCGAAGGGGATGGAGTGCATGTCCAACTCGTCTCGATGCCGAAGGATAGGCGTTTCGGGGAGTGTCTAACTCGTCTACTCACCGACATCGTCTGCCAGCACTCCGATCGTTCAGTCGACTACGGCCCAGTGTCACTCGACGTTCGCGCCGTTGTCACTCGACGTTCGCGCCGTTGTCACTCGACGTTCGCGCCGTGGTTCCGTCCGCGTGCGACGGTGACCGTTCCCTCGATTCCTGCGGCGTCGAGCGCCACTCTGCCGGCTTCGATAGCTTCGTCGACGCGGGAAGTATCGGTCACTCCGTAGACCGTCGGCCCCCACGACGACTGCCCGGAACCGTACACCGCAGGCGACTCCGACAACGACGACACGAGGGCACCGACCGGGGGTCGGTAGACGCCGCCTTGTTCGTCGGCGTACCACGTTCCGTTGAGTCGGCCGATAGATTCCACCGCGTCGCCGAAACGCTCTGCCGACCCGTCTGCGAGGGACGGAAGAAGCCGGCGGGTGACGATGCCCGCGATTCTGTCGCTGGTCGCCGGGTCTGCGCGTTCGACGACCGACCGCATGCTCGCCTCTTCGGCCGCACCGTTTCGGCCAGGGTCGACGTCCGGAACGACGAGGAGGAAACGCCAGTGGTCGGGGACGGAGTGCCGTGCGGCGACTGCTGGGACCGTCCACGACCCGTCTTCTGGGCGGTCGGTGGTGAATCGCGCCGTCGGGTGGCCTGCGTCGAGGATTGCACCGCCGCGTTCGAAAGCCGCGACGCCGATGCCAGACCGACCACCGCGACCCATCTCGGGTGCGAGGTGTCGAACACTGACGTCCGTCTCTGTTGCGCCCGCAACCGCCCTGAGGACGGCGAGTGCGAGTTGCGTCCCACTCCCGAGACCAGCGTGTCGCGGGAGTGTCCGCTCGACGACGACGTGTGCGCCCGAAACGCCGAGGAGGTCGACCGCTCGCTCGGCGTACTCGTGGGCGGTAGGGTGGTGACACTGGATGTCTGTCGCGGGTTCGGCGGAGACGACCACGCTCGGTTCGTCGAGTCCGACGCCCAACCCACCGTAGAGTCGGTCGCGGGCGAGACTCAGATTGAGGAAGCCGAAGTGGATGCGTGCCCCGGCCGAGACCCGTACCATGTCACCGGAAGTCGGAGGTCACTGATAAAGGGAGTTGCGACCATGGCAACGCGGGCCGCCTTTGGGCCGCGCTGTCGTGCGATTTGAGTCAGGAGAACGGCGAGTGAAACAGGAGTGGGAGGAGGGACGAAACGGGGCGTGTCAGCGGAGACCACGTGGGCCGGTGTGTGGGGGACGACACCGACACCGGAAGTGGAGGGGTGGGCGTCAGCGGGGTTCTGGTGCGTGAGTCTGGAGGTTACTCGGTCGTGGTCGTGGTCGTGGACGCTGTCGTCGTGTTCGTGGACGCCGATTCAGTCGTCGTGGTCTCTTCGGACTCGTAGACGACAGAGACCTCGTCGGCGACGGGTTGGATGACGTACTTTCCAGCGTTTCCGGCTTGTACCGGTGTGAAGTCGGCCGTGAACGTCGTCGTCTCGTCCGCCCGGACTTCGAACGACTGCTCGAACTTCAGCGGTGCCGACCCGGGGACTTCGACCGTCGCGTCGGACCCGTCCGTGAGCGTGGCGTCGGTGTCGCTCACGTCCAACTGGAGGGACTCGTACTCTCCCGCCTCGACTTCCGTGTCTGCGACGAGTGCCGACGCGTCGCCTTGGAGGTCGACGAGGTCGACTTCGGTATCGCCGGCGTCCAGTTCTTTCACCTCGCCGTCGGTCGGCTTGATGCGGATGGTCGAGAGCGTCACGAGACACGATTCGAAGTCGTCGATGTCTCCGGGGCGGTCGCTCACGCGCGTGGACAGCGTCCCGGTCTTCGCGGACGCGGTTCCCATACACCCGGCGGTTCCGACGCTACTCACAGCGGCGATTCCAGCGGCGGTCTTGACGAATTCGCGGCGATTCAGTGTCATTGGTGTGTTCGTGTATCGTCTGTGTCGTCTCCGGCCAGTCTCGATTGGCCGAGTCGCAGTTCGGATACTTCGCCCGTTCGGCGTGGACCGAAGGGGGAATGTTCTGAAGCGGCCCGAGGGGGCCGTAGTCCACGACGTGCCGACCGGAGGAGATGGTGGAGTGGTGACCGTCCGGCGCGTCGCAGCAACTCGGCGTGTGGACGCCGCAGTATTGAAGGGTGGAAATCGCTGTGCTGGATTGTGCTCGGTGCCCGGTGAATGGCCGCAATTCGACTCGAATTTCGGCGAATTTCGGCGAAAAAACGCACCACTGTCTGCTGGCCGTCGTGGAATCTCGGTGAATTCTGAGCGATGGTGGTGTCGTGGCGTCGACGCGCCCACCCGCGGGTGGAAAGGTCCACCGACGAGGGGTGGAAAGTCTCGTCGGAGACGGATGAAAAATCCCGCCAGTGACGGATGAGAAGCCCCGCCGGCGACGGATGAGCAGTCCCATCGGTGATGGAAGAAAATCGGTGATCGCGGGCGAAAACTGCCCGCGATGCGGCCGTGCCGACGGCCGGTCGCTGTTGCTCGATTCAGACGAGTTCTTCGGCGACGACGTCGACGCCGAGGAGTTCAGGGTCGACGGCGAGGTCAGCCTGTCCTTTTGCGAACTCCGGGAGAGAGTCACGCGAGTAGGTCACGACGCGGACGTCGGGGTTGACCTCTTTGGCCACCGAGATAGCCGTCGCGTCGTCCATGTCGGTGAGGACGAGGAGGTCTGCTTCGTCGACGCCTGCTTCGCCGAGCGAGTCGGCGGACGCGATGCCGACGACGCGAACCACCGTCGCACCTTCTGCTTCGAGTGCTTCACCGAGTCCGTCGGGGTCCGCCCCCGCGACGATTGCCGTCGTCATTCGTACTCGATGGTCGCCGGTGGTTTGTGGGTCACGTCGTAGACGACGCGGGCGACGTTCTCGTTCGTGCCGGTGATACGCGACTGGATGCGCTGGAGGGTGTCCCACGGGAGTTCCTGCGCACGCGCGGTCATGCCGTCGCGCGACTCCACAGAGCGGACGGAGACGATCCATCCGTGGACGCGGTTGTCACCCTTGACGCCGGTACCCTTGCCGATGACGGCGGCGAACGCCTGCCACGGGTCGTGCTTCTCGGTCTCGTCTTCGACGATGTGACACGCCTCGCGGGCCACCTGGACCTTCTCGGGCGTGACTTCGCCGAGGACGCGGACGGCGAGTCCCGGACCGGGGAACGGCATGCGCTCGGCGATGATGGATTCGAGGCCGAGGGCGCGGGCAACGTCGCGGACCTCGTCTTTGTAGAGGTCACGGACGGGTTCGACGATACCCTCGAAGTCCACGACGTCCGGCAGACCGCCGACGTTGTGGTGGGACTTGATGTTCCCTTCGGACTCGATGCGGTCGGGGTAGATGGTCCCCTGCACGAGGTACTCGGCGTCGGTGTCTTTCGCCTCACGCTCGAACTCGCGGATGAACTGCTCGCCGATGACGGCGCGTTTCTCTTCGGGGTCGACGACGCCTTCGAGGGCGTCGAAGAACCGCTCTTCGGCGTCGACGACGCGGAGACTCTCCATGAAGGAGAACGTCTCTGCAATCTGTTCGGTCTCGCCTTTGCGCATCAGGCCGGTGTCCACGTAGACCGGCGTGAGTTGCTCACCGACGGCCTCGTAGGCGAGGGTCGCAGCGACGGAGGAGTCGACACCGCCCGAGAGGGCGATGATGGCGTGCTCGTCGCCGATTTGGTCGCGAATCGATTCTTTCGCTTCTTCGATGAATGTGTCTACGTCTACCATTATACGGTCACCTCTTCGTTGTCGAGTTCACGTGCGTCGAGTTCGCCGAGGACGCCCCGGAGGAAGCCCACGAACGGCGGACTCGCTCGGTCGGGGCGAGAGCGGAACTCGGGGTGGAACTGCGTTCCGAGGAAGAACGGGTGGTCGGTCAGTTCGAGAATCTCCATGCGGTTCTCGGCGCGTCCGGAGAACCGGAGGTCTTCGGATTCGAGTTCGTCGATGAGTTCGGGGTTCACCTCGTAGCGGTGGCGGTGACGCTCCGTACAGGAGGTGTCGCCGTAGACCGCCTCTGCGAGGCTACCGGCCGTGATGTCGGTCTCGTGGGCACCGAGACGCATCGTGCCGCCCATCTCGTCGACTTCGTACTGCTCGGGGAGCAGGTCGATGACGGGGTACGGCGTGTCGGGGTCGAGTTCCGCCGAGTGCGCGTCTTCGTGACCGAGGACGTTTCGAGCCTGTTCGACGACGGCCATCTGGAACCCGAGACAGAGGCCGAGGAACGGAACGTCGTTCTCGCGGGCGTAGCGGATGGCGTCGATTTTCCCGTCCGTGCCGCGGGAGCCGAATCCACCGGGGACGACGATTCCGTCGGCGTCTTTCAGGCGGTTTTCGTGCGTGTCGTCCATCTCGTCGGCGTCGACCCAGAGGATGTTCACGTCGACGCCGCACTCGATGCCGGCGTGCTTGAGCGCCTCGTGGATGGACATGTAGGCGTCTTCGAGGGCGTACTTGCCGACGAGCGCGATATCGATAGACCCGGTTCGCTCGGCGGTGACGAGTTCGCGCCAGCGACTATCGCGTTCGGCCTTCGGGAGGGCCTCGTCTGCGATTTCGAGGCGCTCCATCACGTACTCGTCGAGACCTTCTTCTTCGACCATCAGCGGGACGTGGTAGATGTCCGGAACGTCGGGGTTCGAGAAGACGGCGGCGTCCGGCACGTCACAGAACTGCGCAATCTTGTGCTTGGTCTCCGGTTCGAGTTTGTCGTCGGCGCGCCCGACGAGGATGTCGGGTTGCAGGCCGATGCTCCGGAGTTCCTTGACCGAGTGCTGTGTCGGCTTGGTCTTCTGCTCGCCGTTCTTCGAGTACGGGACGAGCGTGACGTGGGTGAAGAGCACGTCGCCGTCTTCCTCTTCGGAGGCGAACTGGCGGAGTGCTTCGAGGAACGGCATGGACTCGATGTCGCCGACGGTGCCGCCGACTTCGACGATACACACGTCGGTCCCCTCGGCCGCCTCGCGGATGCGACGCTTGATGTCCTCGGTGACGTGCGGGATAATCTGGACCGTCTTGCCCAGGTAGTCACCAGCGCGCTCTTTCTGGATGACGTGCTGGTAGGTCTTGCCCGTGGTGATGTTGTGGTCGGCGGTCATGTCGATGCCCAGGAACCGCTCGTAGTTCCCGAGGTCGAGGTCGACTTCCGCGCCGTCTTTCAACACGTACACTTCGCCGTGCTCGTACGGGTTCATCGTGCCCGCGTCGACGTTCAGGTACGGGTCGATTTTGACTGCGGTGACGTCGAACCCGGCGTTCTTCAGGAGTCGGCCCGTGCTCGCGGCCGTGATACCCTTCCCGAGGCCGGACATGACACCCCCGGTTACGAAAATGAACTTGCGCCCCATCTCGGGGTCGTATTCGTCCGTCGGCATACTGACCGTGTGCGAGCGTACTTCAAAACGATTTCGGAGCCATCATCGTGTGCCATGCGGCCGCACATGGCCGATATCTGAGGAATCGCGCGACGGCGACGACTGGGTCAATCGAGTTCCTCGATGACCCGAGCGGGGTTCCCGCCCACGACCACACTGTCTGGCACGTCTTTCGTCACGACCGAACCCGAGGCGACCACCACGTCGTCGCCGATGGTGACACCGGGATTGATGACCGACTGGCCGCCGAGCCACGCGTTGTCGCCGATGGTGACTGGTTCGCCCGACTCGGGACCTTTGATTCGCTCCGCCGCGTCGAGTGGGTGCGTCGCGGTGTAGATGTGGACGCTCGGGGCGAGTTGCGCGTTGTCGCCGATGGTGATGGGACACACGTCGAGGAAGACGCAGTCGAAGTTGGCGAAGAAGTTCTCGCCGACGCTGACGTTGTAGCCGTAGTCACAGCGGAACGTCGGTTCGATTTCGACGTTCTCGCCCGTCTCCCCAAACAACTCGCGGACGAGTTCCTCGCGCCGGTCTATCTCCGTCTCGTCGGTATCGTTGAACAAGCGCGTGAGTCTGCGTGCGCGTTTGCGCTCGGCGACGAGTTCCGGGTCGCTCGCGTCGTACAACTCGCCGGCGAGCATCTTCTCTTTCTCGGAGGGCATACGCAGAATTCTGGAAGCGGCTACCTAAAGCCATCTCCCACCACCTTCCGCAACCACAGGACTTGAGCCACTCCCACGAGTGTACTCGCACATGAAGGACTTCCCACAACTCGGCTTTGGCACCTACAAACTCGAAGACCGTGACGAGTGCGTGAACGCCGTCACCACCGCCCTCGACGTTGGCTATCGCAGCATCGACACGGCGCAGATGTACGACAACGAGGCGTTCGTCGGCGAAGCACTCGCCGCGTCCGACGTGGACGTCGGCGACGTGTTCGTTGCGACGAAACTCAAGCCCGAAAACCTCGGCTACGACGACGCACTTCGGACCGCCCGCGAGTCCGCCGAGCGACTCGGCGTCGAGACAATCGACCTGCTGTACGTCCACTGGCCGTTGAACACCTACGACACCGACGAGACACTCGCTGCCCTCGACGAACTCGTCGACGAGGGCGTCGTCGCCAACGTCGGCCTGAGTAACTTCCGCCCCGACCAACTCGAAGCGGCCATCGAGAAACTCGACGCACCCGTGTTCGCGCATCAGGTCGAGATGCACCCGCTTCTGCCGCAAGACGAACTCCGGGCACTCGCCGACGAGTACGACCACCACCTCGTCGCCTACTCACCCATCGCGCGGAACGAGGTTGCCGAGAACGACACCATCGTCGAAGTCGCCGCGAAGCACGACGTATCGCCGGCGCAGGTGTCGCTCGCGTGGGTGATGGCGAAGGGGGCGACTGCTATCCCGAAGGCCGCCTCGCCCGACCACATCCGCGACAACTTCGCCGCCCTCGAACTCGAACTGGACGACGACGATATCGAGAAAATCGACGCCATCGAGACCGACCACCGCATCGTCGACTTCGACGAAGCGCCGTGGAATCAGGTCTGAGAGAGCAAGGCAGGTTGAAAAGAGTCGGTGAAACGCCGGCTTGATTTATCAAGGTTTGACCGACATAACCCGTCGAACTAAGTCTGAAATCGGAACGTTCGACTAAATCTAATTCGAAGTTTAGACGTTCTGTAAGTCGTCTTTTCGGCACACTGTGCCACTGCGTGCGAGGCTTTCACAACCCGGGTAAACATATATC
>NZ_LOPV01000157.1 GCF_001469865.1 Haloferax profundi | reverse complement strand
AATCCTCTCTTATGGTCAACTATGGCGACGGTGGTGGTGGTGTGCCCACACTGTGGACAGCAAGTCGAATCGAGATTCGAGGGTGACGCCGATTTCGACGGCGTTCGACAACGACT
Organism: Haloferax profundi; assembly: GCF_001469865.1. Taxonomy (GTDB): domain Archaea; phylum Halobacteriota; class Halobacteria; order Halobacteriales; family Haloferacaceae; genus Haloferax; species Haloferax profundi. The sequence continues at coordinate 2,204 of NZ_LOPV01000157.1, read as the reverse complement.
CAAGAGCGAATATCGTATCGCGCGGCAGACCTGTCCGGTCTGTTCGAACGCATACGACCTGCGGCGCGCGTAACGGTCTGCGAACGGGTCGACGGCCTCGGTGGTGGCCGACGGCGTCGACTCAGCCCGTGTTTTTCATCCCGGCGGCGATTCCTTTGACGGTGAGCCGCAGGGTTCGTTCTTCTTCGTCGGTCCGGTGCGTCTGCGCCAAGAGGTGCGTCTGTAGCAGGTTCAGCGGGTCGACGTAGGGGTTCCGCCGTTCGAGACTCTCCTGTAACCAGTCGCGTTTGAGCAGGTCGCTCCGGCCACTGATTTCGAGCATCAGATTCGCGGCGTCTTCGTACTCGGCTTGGAGTCGCGGGAAGAACGCTTCGCGGAGGTCCTCGTCGGCGAGGTTCGCGTACTCGGTAGCGATTTCGAGGTCCGTCCGCGCGAGCGACATGGCGGCGTTGTCGAGCGTACTCCGGAAGAACGGCCACTCGTCGTACATCTCGCGGACCGTCTCCATGTCACCGCCGTCGTCGAGGTAGGCGTTGACACCGGCGGCCAGCGAGTACCATCCGGGGAGGATACAGCGCGACTGCGTCCACGAGAACACCCACGGGATGGCCCGAAGGTCCTCGACGGACCGTTCGTCCGAGCGCGATGCCGGGCGAGACCCGAGGTTGAGTTCCTCGATGACCGTGATGGGCGTCGCCTGCTCGAAGTACGAGACGAACCCGTCGGATTCGAGCAGGTCACGGTACTCGGTGCGGGCGGCGGCGGCCATGGTATCCATGGCGTCGACCCATCGGTCGGGGACGTGTTCTTCGGGGTTTCGAATCGCGTTCAGTCGCGCGCGAATCTGCGCGTTGAGCATCTGTTCGAGGTTCCGCTCTGCGATGCGCGGGTTGGCGTACTTCTCGGCGATTGCTTCGCCCTGTTCGGTGAACTTGATTTGGCCGGTGATGGTCTCGTTCGGCAGCGCCAACATGGCCTCGTTCATCGGGCCACCGCCGCGGGAGATGGACCCGCCGCGCCCGTGGAACAACCGCATCGTCACGTCGAAGTCGTCACAGATAGTGGCGAGGCGACGCTGGTTCTTGTAGAGGTCCCAGTTGGCCGCGAGGAACCCGTTTTCTTTGTTGGAGTCCGAGTAGCCCAGCATAATCTCCTGGACGTTGTTGCGGGCGACGAGCGCCTGTTCGTAGGCTTCGTTCTCGAACAGCGTGCCCATGATACGACGCGCACCGTTGAGCGCGGACTCGGTTTCCAACAGTGGCACCACGTCGATACCGCAGTGGTCCGGAAGGGAGACGACCCCCGCCTGGTCGGCGAGGAAGAGCACTTCGAGGACGTGCGACGGTTCTTCGGTCATCGAGATACAGTACGTGTCGATGGCGGCGACGCCGTACTCACGCTGCCACTCGCCGAGTTTTTCGAAGAGTCGAAGGACGCGTTCGGACGTCTCCGAGAGGTCGCCGGGGTCTTCGAGGTCGAGTATCGGTTCGTCCTGGAGAATCGCGTCGGTGAGGAGTTCGACGCGTTCGTCTTCGGACCGACTGAAGTAGTCGATGCCCTCGTGAGAGAGCGCCTCGTGGACTGCCTTCGTGTGGTTCTCCCGGTGGTCTCGCAGGTCTAGACTGGCGAGCGTGAAGCCGAAGGTGTCGACTTGCCGCATCAGCGGTTCGACGTACACGTCGGCGACCTGTCCCGCACCGCACCCACGGAGACTGGTGTCGATGACTTCGAGGTCGGCCATGAGTTCGCTCGCGTCCGTGTAGCCGTTCGGTCGGACGTCTTCGATGCGGCGGAGGCGCTCGCGCATCAGTTTCAGTTTCTGGCGGTACGGTTCGTCTGGGTACCGTTCGTCGACCTCTTCGGCCACGACGGGGAGGAGTTCGCGGTCGGCCTTCAGCGACCGTTCGAGTTCGTGTCCGGGGTCGATTCGTGTCGCGTCCTGACTCAGCACACCGGAGAGACGCTTGAGGGAATCACTGTACTTCTCCAGGGCGACGCTGCGCTGGCGTGCGAGCGTCTCTTCCGTAACTTCGGGCGTGACGAAGGGGTTGCCGTCGCGGTCTGACCCCGCCCACGAGCGGAACTCGAACAGTTTCGGCACGTCGAGGTCGGGATACTCGTTGTGGAACTCTTCTTCGAGTTCTTCGTACACTTCACCGACCACGTCGAAGAGGATGTTCTCGAGGTACCACTGGACGTTTCGG
>NZ_LOPV01000156.1 GCF_001469865.1 Haloferax profundi | reverse complement strand
GTTCTGGTCGTCGGTTACGAACCTGTGAGGTCTGCCAGAGGCTCGTCACCTCGGCGACGACGTGCCGCCACTCCTGGTCGTTTTCGAGGTCGGTGAGGCGGCGTTCGTCGAGCGTCTCCAGCCGATTCGCAATCGAGCGGAGTTTGGCCTTGACCGTCTTTCGGCGCGCTTCCGTCGGGTGCGCCGTGAACGTCGGTTCGATGAGGACGTCTTCGAGAACACGTTCGAGGAGTTCCTCGTCGACGTCTTCCTCGTGGAGGGAGTCGAGCGTGGCGAGAATCCCGTCGGCGAGGGACCCCTCCTGTGACGCCTCGCGGATGACCCGAACACGCTCACGCTCTTCTGCGAGGTTGATGAGTTCGAAGTACGTCGTGAACGCGCGGGCGACGACACTCTCACGTTCGGGGTCGAGGTCACCCACGACGTCGTAGAGTTTCTCTCGGGACCCCGACTCACCTTTCCGGTAGGCGATGGCCGCCTGCCGAAGTTCTTCGACAGTCTCGAACGACGCCGTAGAGGTCTGTGCCTCCAGTACGTCCCCGAGTAACGCCCCAAGCTCGCGGACGTCTTGTCTGACGTCTCTGGTGTGCAATCGCATCTCGTACTCGGATACGAGTACCACACTGTAAAAGGCCACGAGTACGGCCGAAAAATTGCCCGAAGTTACGTTCTAAACGAATGTTTGTAAACGACTGGTGAATTTCTCTCCGAACTCGGAATCCCGGATATTTAGCCCCCCACAGTACTGAGGCCGCCGGTTTCGTGGGATGAACTAACACGGGTGATTCGTCACGCTTTTACTGGACGGGTCGAACTTCAGGGTATGAGCGATAGCGACAAGTACCCCGCCGACTCGGGTCGTCGTCGATTCGTCAAGGGCGTCGTCGGGGGCGCGGCGCTCGCTGGCGTGGGAACGACTGGCGCGGCCGCCATCAACAGTGCAACGGTCTCACCGGGTGCCGGTGGCGGTCCGACGCAGGCGTACGCAATCGAGAACACTGCCGGTCCTGCACCGCGCGGCATGCCGCTGATTCCGATAGAAATCGACGGTGACGGCTTCATCAAGGGTCTCTGGCCCGAGATTCAGACGGTCACCCAAGGCGGTGTCGAGGTCCAGATTGCACAGACTGACGACTTCAAGGGAACTGGCGTCAGCTACTCGTCAGCGTGGTTCCAGTACTGCGGTGTGCAGGCCTACGAGGGACTCGCGCCCGACTACGAGTCTGACAACTACTTCCGCTCCGACAGTGGTGGCTACGACTGGCAACAGGAAGTCTACAGCGCCGGTGACCGACTGAACGTCAACGACTTCGACGACTACGAGACGTGGGGCAACGGTATCGGGCAGGCCGGCATCGGTAAGCCAGCGACTGGCACGTGGCGCTCGCAGGACACCGAAGACACGATGCCGATTCAGATTCTCCGCTCGAACCGCATCGAGGAAGCCGCACAGGAAAACGACTTCCTCGCCGCCGCGACGGACCAGGGTGTCATCGCGTGGCTCAACAAGTGTACGCACTTCTGTTGTGTCCCCGGATACAAGCAGGCCGCCGACGCTGCGAAGTTCGGTGGTGAAGACGGTGTCTACTGTCAGTGCCACCAGTCCGTCTACGACCCGTTCTCCATCGTCCAGACGCTCTTTACGGCACTCCCGCGCCCCGAAGAGTAAGCTCGACCCGCGATTCTTTCTCTCTCGATTTCGCCCGACGTGTAAACACTACTATAGTAGCTACGCGGGTATAGTCGGGTATGACAGACGCCCCCTCCACTCCCGTCTCCCGAGACGAACTGGACGAACTCGCTCGGCTGGTCACCCCACTCGACGACCGGCCGGGACTCGAGGTCCACGCTCCGTACGACGACAGCGTCGTGGGGACCGTCCCGCTGTGTACACCCGACGACGTTCGTTCAGCCGTCGCAGAGGCCAAATCCGCGGGTGACGAGTGGTCCACGTGGCCAATCGAAGACCGAACTGCCGTCTTCGCTCGGTTCCACGACGCCGTCCTCGACCAGCGCGAGGCGCTTTTAGACGTGATTCAGACCGAGACGGGGAAAGCACGCGCCGACGCACTCGAAGAGGTTCTCGACGTCGCCACGACGGCACGATACTACGCGAACCACGCCGAGCGAGAACTCGCGTCGAAACGGCGTGTCGGCGCGATTCCGCTCGTGACGAAGGCCGTCGAACACCACCACCCTGTCGGCGTCGTCGGCATCATCTCGCCGTGGAACTACCCGCTTTCGCTCTCCGTCTCAGAGTCGATTCCCGCGTTACTCGCGGGGAACGCAGTCGTCCTCAAACCAGACGAAGGGACACCATTCACTGCGCTCTGGGCGCTCGGCGTACTCCGTGAGTGCGGCCTCCCGGACGACGTGTTTCAGGTCGTGACCGGCGAGGGGCCACGACTGGGCGAACCGCTCATCGAAGGCGTCGACTACGTGAGTTTCACCGGAAGCACGGAAGTCGGACGCACTGTCGCCGAGACGGCAGGTCGCCACCTCACCGATTGCTCGCTCGAACTCGGTGGAAAGAATCCGCTGTTGGTCCTCGACGACGCCGACGTGGAGAAGGCAGCACGGGGTGCCGTCCGTGGGTGTTTCGCCAACGCTGGACAACTGTGCATCTCTATCGAGCGAATCTACGTTCACGAGGCAGTCGCCGACGAGTTCCGTGACGCGTTCGTTCGAGAGACGCGCGGACTCACGCTCGACGCGGGATACGACTACGGCCACGACGTGGGGTCACTTCTCGACCGTGAGTTGTTGGAGAAAGTCGAAACACACGTCGAAGATGCCGTCGAGAAGGGCGCGTCAGTCCTCTCGGGTGGTCGTGCCCGCCCTGACCTCGGGCCGTACTTCTACGAACCGACGATTCTGACCGACGTGACGCCCGACGCGACGCTCGCCGACGAGGAGACGTTCGGTCCGGTCGTCTCGCTGTACGAAGTCGAGAGCGTCTCCGAGGCCATCGAACGCGCCAACGACTCCGCGTACGGACTGAACGCGAGCGTCTGGACGAAGCAAACCCAGCGCGGCGAACAGGTCGCCGCGCGACTGGAAGCGGGCACCGTCAACGTCAACGATGCCTACGCCGCAGCGTGGGCGTCCATCGACGCGCCGATGGGCGGGATGAAAGACTCCGGTGTCGGTCGCCGACACGGGCGACACGGCCTGTTGAAGTACACCGAGTCGCAGACCGTCGCGACCCAACGGGTGGGCCTCCTGTCGCCACCAAAGCGCGGAAAGCAGGCCTGGGCCAACGGCGCGACACTCGGGCTTCGCCTCTGGAAACGACTCACCGAGGTGCTCCCATGAGCATCTTCCTCACCGGATTCCCCGGATTCCTCGGCAGTGCACTCGTCGGACGCCTCGCCGACAGAACCGACGAAATCGTCTGTCTCGTCCAACCGAAGTACCGTGAGGCGTCCGAAACGCGTGCTGCCGAACTCTTCGGACCAGACTGGCGCGAGACACTGACCCTCGTCGAAGGCGACATCACCGACCCGGAACTCGGACTCTCAGAGACGACACGCACCGACCTCGAATCGCGCGTGAGCGAGGTGTTCCACCTCGCCGCCGTCTACGACCTGGCCGTCTCTCCCGAGGTCGGAGAGTCGGTCAACGTCGACGGAACGCGGCACGTCCTCGACTTCGCCGAGGCGGCCGGAGTCGACCGGTTCCACCACGTCAGTACGTGTTACGTCAGTGGTCGCCACGACGGCGTGTTCACGGAATCCGACCTCGACGTCGGGCAGTCGTTCAACAATCACTACGAGGAGACGAAGTTCCGCGCCGAACTGCTCGTTCGCGACCGAATGGAGTCCGGCGAGGTACCAGCGACGGTCTATCGACCCGCAATCGTCGTCGGCGACAGTCAGACCGGTGCGACGCAGAAGTACGACGGCCCCTACTACATGATTCGGTTGCTCCTCCGACAACCGCGCGTCGCGGTCGTTCCCCGACTCGGTGACCCCGACGCGGCCGAGTTGAACGTCGTCCCGCGAGACTACGTCGTCGACGCTATCGACCACCTCTCGGGACTCGACCGTTCGAAGAACGTCACCTACCAGTTGTGCGACCCGAACCCGTTGACGATTCGGGCGTTCACTTCGACGCTCCTCGACGCGACGGGCCGAATCGGTATCTCCGTCCCGACACCGGTTGGGCTCACCACGTCGGTACTGAAGCGGTCGGACACACTCAGAGAACTCGTCGGCATCGAACCGGAGACACTGCCGTACTTCACACACCCGACTCGCTACGTCGGCGCGAACGCGCGGAAACACCTCGCTGGAACCGGTATCGACCCACCGCCGTTCGAGTCCTACGTCTCTCGAATCGTCGAATTCGTCCGCGAGAACCCGGATATTCGCCCCGACGCGATGAGCTAGTTCGGTCGCTGCCGACGAGACGCCACTCGCCGAGCGTCGTAGGGACGTGCGTTATCCGCCGCTGACCGGCGGGAAGAGAGCGAGTTCGTCGCCCACTTTCGCGTCGTCGTCGAGTGACGCGTTCTCTCCGTTTCGCAGGACGTTGATGTGGTCGTACAACTCGCCGTCGTCGGCGAACACCCGCGATTCGAGCGACGGGTGCGCACCGACGAGTGCGTCGAGTGCCTCGCCGACAGTCACGTCGTCGCCGACGTCGACGCGGATGGTGCGCGCACCGGCCACCTCCGCGAGGTCTGCGAACAATTTCCACTCCATGCTATGGGTTCCTCGCTCGGCGCTCATGAGGATTGCGCCCCCGAATCAGGCGTCAGGTGACTGTCGTTCCCATCTTCGCCCGTCTCCTCGTCGTCTCCACCATCGGTTCTGCTGTCGTCGGTCGTCGCCCGGCGTTCGACTCTCCGGAGGAGTTCCGGCCGGCCGACGACGTAGAGTGTGTCGCCAGCAGAGAGTTCACGGGTCCGTGCCGGGATGGCGTCCACGGGCGCGTTGGATGGCCTGATGGCGACGACAGTCGTCTCCACGTCAGAGACTCGTTGTCCATCGAGTGCCGAATCCGGGGTGACGGTGGTGACCGCCATGGTCTCGTCTGCGTTCCGAAGGAGCGACGCGAACTCACGGTCGACGCGGAGGTCCGCCGGGAGCGTAACGACCCGGTACTCGTCTGCACCCGTGAGTTTGTCCGCGTCTTCTTCGTCGAGGGCGATGGTGGCCACGTCCTCGGCGACGCCGCGAAGTTCGCCGAACGCGACACGAGTCGGCACCGACCCACTCCCGTCGCTCTCGACACGCGTCTCTTCTCCGTTCGTGGGTGCCACCGATTCGCCGTCCGTGCCGTCTGTGTCGTCAGCGTCCGGAATCGCCCAGACCTGCACCGGGTCGCCGGCACCTGCACCGGGTCCGGGGTCTGCACGGATGGCAATCGCGACAGTCCCGGGTGCGAGCGTCGGGCCGAGTCCGGCGGCGCGACTTCCGAGTGCGAAGTACGAGACGTTCCCGTCTTCGAACTCGACGTCCACGTGGCCGACACCGTGGTCGTCTTTGACTCGTTCGACGAGGCGTTCACGGAGTTCCCCCTCGCTGAGTCGCCGCGGGAACAGGAGTGTCTTGCCGCTCAACTGGTCTTTGATGCTCTCGGAGACGGGGTCGTAGCCTTCGATGTCACCCACGTCGTCGGGAATCGTCACCGTCGTCACCCGCCCGACGGTTCGGACGAGGCGACTCACGTCGGTGTCGAGTTCTTTCGCACCGGCGACGGCGAACACGTCTGTCGCAGTACGGTCGCCGACGAGACGGCCCACGGGCGAGGCGACTGCGGCACCCGCCAGCGCGGACGTGTTGAAGAGCACGCGTTCGAGTTCGAAGACAGCGGTGTCCGTCCCCGTGACGAAGTCGCCGAAGAGGCCGACAGTGTTCAGGTACAGTGCGACGACTGAGGTGCCGAAGAGGACTGCGAGTGCCCGTGGGATGGCCTCGCGGGTGTACCATCGATACGTGAGTGCGGCGACGCCGGAGGCGAGGAACGCGCCGACGACGAGGCCGACGACACGGAGGACGTTCCTGACCAGTGGGTCACTCGATGACGGGACCGGCACCTGTCCGACGACGACCGACCCGAAGTCGGCAGCGAGCATCGGTGCAGTCACGCGACTGCCTCCTCGAACGCGGTCAGGTCGGAACGCGACCCGACGGCGTACAGTGTGTCTCCAGCCGAGAGGTTCTGGTCGCCGCGGGGGGCGATGGTCCACGTCCCACCGTGGCGGAGAGCGAGGATGGCCACGCCGTAGGTATCGCGGACGCTCGCTGCTCTGAGCGACACGCCATCCAGCGGGCCGTCCGCCCCGACAGTGAGTCTCGAAAATCGCTTGCCTGCTCGGCGAAGCAGTGAGACGAGTTCGAACTCACGGCGGACACCCCGAGAGGTGACGACGAACTGCGTCGCGTCACTTCGGAGGAGCGACTCGACGTCGGTTCGCTCGACCGCGAGTGTGACTCGGCCCTCACCGCCCGCCGCCGTCGGTGCGCGAGGTGCCCACTTCGGCGCCTCCTCGTCTTCCGCGTCGTCGGCATCGACTGTTTCGGTGACCGAATCGACACCGACGACGCTCGCCGAGATGGTGCCGCCGTCGGTGGCGACGACGACGTCGTCGCCCTGTGCGAGTCCGGTCGGGACGAGTGCCTCGATAGAGACGGCCCGCTTCCCTGCGGAGAGTCGTTTCGAGAGACCGCCGACCGGTGCTGCTGCGGCGACGCTCGCACGGGCCTGTTCGTCGATTTGGACCTCGACTGCGGCGAGGTCGAACTCCGTCTGGAGGCGGTCTGCGAACCGCGATTCGAGTTCGACCAGTGGGATGTCTGCGGGGAACGTCCACTCACCGTCTCGAATCGCGGTGCGAACGTCGACGGGGACCGGTGGGTAGCCCTCGATGTCGCCGACTTCGCGCGGGACGGTGACCGTGACCTGTCCCCGACCGCCTACCAGTTCGACAACGTCGGTCGAAAGCGTCCGTTCGGTGAGTCTTCGGAGCGACATCTTCCGTGGAATCTCGTTCGCGAACGCGTCACCGCGGTTGTGTGCGTACAGTGCCCCCATCAGCACGACCAACAGTGCCACAGTCAGTCGGACTTGGTTGTCAGACTGCGTGATGGTGGGGTCGGCGAGAGCCATGAGACCACCGCTGGCACCGGCGATGGCCACGCTGAGGACGACCACGGCGAGACCGGGTATCGTGACCCCGGTGACGTACCGGAACCCGAACCCAAAAAGCCACGCGACGGCGGCGGGGACGAGTCCCGTGAGAATGCCGAAGTAGAGACCATAGACCACTTCGACAGGGAGTGAAGCCATAGCCCTGTTCACTCACTCCCGAGATAAATGCGTGACGACGAGCGTGACGTTCGCTCGTGACACGGGTCGGTCGCGGTGTCGTCTGTCAGTCGTATCGATACCCAACGCTTTTTCCCCATCCCCTGCCGAGTTCCGGCGACATGGTGTCGGCACGCGACTGGGTAGGCGCTCGGACCACTGTCACGACAGTGTTCGTCGTCGCCATCCTGTCCGCAGTGACGGGTATCTTGAACATCAGTGCGCCGCTGTCGGGCGGTCTCCTCGGGTCGCTGGTCCCCGAAGTGATTCGTATCACTGCAGGGTTCACCGGCACGCTCACCGGATTCCTCCTCCTCGCCAGCGTGTACGGTCTGCGGCGACGCCTTCGTGCGGCGTGGTACTCGACGGTCGTCCTCCTGCCGGTGTCCGCCACGCAGGGACTCATCCAGTCGCCCGAACGCGCGGCCCCACTGATTGGGTTCTCGATAATCAGTCTCGTCCTCTGTCTGCTGAACTACCGGGCGTTCGACCGTGACCTCGACTGGAACGTCACGCAGTTGTCGGCACTGCTGGCTATCGTCGGTGCGCAGACCTACGCGACTGCTGGGGCGTACGCCCTCCGGCGTGACTTCAACGGCATCGACACGCTGTTCGACGCCTTCTACTTCGCACTCGTCACCGGGAGCACCGTCGGCTATGGCGACATCACCCCGCGGACACCGTACGCCAAACTGTTCGGGATGTCGGCACTCCTCGTCACCGTCGCGAGTTTCGCCGTGGCGCTCGGTGTCTTGCTCACGCCCGCAATCGAAGCACGACTCACCAAAGCACTTGGACGCATGACCGAATCACAACTGGAAATCCTCGACAACCACATCCTCGTCCTCGGCCACGGGGAACTGACCGAACCGATTCTCGAAGAACTCGACGGCCGCGCTGACGTCCTCATCATCACGCCGAACTCGGAGCGTGCACAGCGCCTCTCAGACCGTGGCTACGACGTATTCACCGCCGACCCGAGCGACGAAGAGTCACTCAAGCGCGCTCGCGTCGAGGAGGCACGGTCTGCAATCGTCGCCACCAACAACGACGCCGAAGACGCACTCGCCATCCTGACGGCGCGGCAACTCAACCCCGACATCCACATCGTCGCGGCGGCGACCCAGCGTGAGAACGAACCCAAACTCCGGCGCGCAGGGGCGAACACCGTCATCAGCCCTGCCGCACTCGGTGGCCACTTCCTCGCCGAGTCCGCCATCGGCGGGAGCGGTCTCGAGACGGTCGAAGAGCGCCTCCTCGAAGAAGAACCAGACGAGGTGGCCACGGCCGCAGACGACACAGACGAAGTCGATACCGACGCCAGCGACGACTAGTTTCCGCGGTCGAAGACGGCAACGTCGCAGTCGGTCTCTCTGATTCGTTCGAACGTCGGCGGCGAGATGAACCGCGAGGCAGCAGAGCGCTCGCCACTCGACCCGAGGACGACCAGGTCGTACGTGGCGGTGTTCGAGGCGATGAACTTCGTCACCTCGCTGCGGGCGACTCGGGTCTCGATGTTCCCTTCTGCCGTCTCGACCAGATTCGCGAGTTTCGCCTCCGCTGGTCGGCGTTCGACTTCGGTCGAGATACACGTCGTGACACTCACGCTCCCCGTCTTCCCGGCGAGGCGCGTCGCGAAGTCTATCATGGCGTGGGCGGCATCACCGGGGCGCGAGACGAGGACCAGAATCCGACGCCAGCGGTACGGTCCCCCGGTCGAGCGAAACGCGACCGTATCGTACTCGCCACCGAAGAGGCCGCGGACGTAGTCCGACAGCAAGCCTCGGTCTTCTTCGTACGGTGTGACGACGAGGTCGGAGTTGGTGTTGCCTGCCGCCTCCACTGTCGCCGGTAGCGGGTCGCCGCTGGCGACGACGACTTCGACGGGGACGCCGAGTTTGGTTCGAATGTCGTGCGCGCACGCTTCGAGACGGTCGACTGCGGCGTCGGCAGCAGGACTCCCGGTCGATTCGGGAGGCACCACGTCCGCCTCTGTGTCTGTGTCTCCGTCTGTGCCCGAGCGTCGCTCCCCCGTGTCGACCGTCTCGTCGGGCGAGAGAACGTCGAGGAGGACGACTTTCCCGGCCTCGTGTGCTGCGGCGAGACGGGCCGCGAAGAACGCAGTTCGGTCTGCCGTCTCGCCGCGCATCGGAACGAGGACGTGGTCGTCACCTTTGACCGTCCCGTAGAGGTACTCGGCACGTCGCTCGTAGAACTCCTCGCGCCAAACGGTGAACACGGTGGCGATGACGACGCTCGCGAAGAAGATGCTCACCACGTACTCTTCGGGGTTCACGTCTCCCGTCACGAGGGTCAAGAGCGCCGTCGAGAACGCAGAGGGTGCTTCGATATCGAGTGCCCACGTCGCGCCACCCGCGAGGAAGATAGCCAGGGCGGCAGACGATGGGTGGACGATGGTGGTCCCAGCGGGTCCGTACACCAACGTCGTGAACCCGAACGCGACGAGTCCACAGAGGGCACCGACGGTGAGTGCGAGGACGAACTTCACTGGCGACGCGTACTGTCCTTCGGGGTCCGAAAAGAGCGTGTACGACCCGGACGCGAGTGGCGGAAACAACAGGAACGAGAGCGTGCTCACCGCGTTCGAGACGAACGTCACGACTCCGATGAGAAGCGGGATGAGGAGTAAAACCGTGAGATGAAGCAGGTTGTTCGTGTTCTCTATCCAGCGACTGAACGCCACCGCTTCACGCCGCTCTACCCGCCGAATACGGGCACGGAGTTCGCTGGCGCGTGCGGCCACACGGGCCACGAGGTGGCGAATATCCACTGGAGACCCTTACGCGAGGTCGGTGACGGCGTCGAGCGTGATGCTGATTGCGCGCTCAACGTTGTTCTTCGCCTTCTCGGGGAGTTCTTCGTCAGAGTCTGCGCCCTTCTGGGTACCGGCGACGAGGTTCCCGTCGACCGTACAGATGGCACCTGCGCGAAGGCCCTTGCGGCGGGCGAGCGAGAACACCGTCGCGGCCTCCATCTCGATGGCGAGGAGTCCCGCCGCGTTCCAGTCGTTCACGTACTCGTCGGATTCGTTGTAGAAGGCGTCGTCTGAGACGATGGGGCCGACGTGAACGTCTTCGTCGTTGGCCTCCGCCGCATCGACGAGCGACGTGAGTACGTCGTAGTCGGGGACGGCCGGGTAGACTTCGGACTCGTAGCGCTTGGACGTGCCCTCTTCTTTGGCGGCACCGGTCGCGACTATCATGTCGCCGATTTCGATGTCTTCTTGCAACGCGCCGATGGTGCCGACGCGGATGAACGTCTCCACACCGACCCGAGAGAGTTCTTCGAGCGCGATAGCGGCCGACGGGCACCCGATACCCGTCGAGGAGATAGTCAGCGGGACGCCCTCGTACTCCGCGTTGACGACCTTGTACTCGCGGTTCTGTGCGACTTCTTCGACGTTCTCACACTGCTTCGCGATTCGGTCGACGCGGCCCGGGTCGCCCGGAATGAGTGCGATGTCGTTTACGTCGCCTTCTTCGACGAGGAGATGGGGCTGTTTCGCCATATCCGACCCACTCGTGTCGCGGGCAAAAACGCCGCGGTTCGAGGGGGCGTCACCACCGGCGACGACGCCAATTCACTCACGCGATGCCCGCGAAGAGCGCCGGCGCGAGAATCAAGAGCGTCGCCCCGAAGACGAGCGACGACCGGAGCCACTGCCCGCGAACGGCCGTCGCCCGTTCTTCGTAGATACTCCGACCCGCACGGGGGAGGACGAACTGTGAGAACAGGACGTAGATACTCGCGACGACGACGCCTGTCGAGATGACGTGCGGTGGGAAGTCCACGCCGAAGAGCGGAGCCTCGGGGAGGACCGAATCGACGACGAGGTAGACCAGCGCGTAGAACGCCCCAGAGAGCGCACCTGCGACGTGGTGGACGAGGTTCGCGTCGAGGAAGTCGACGTTGTCGGGGCGGGTCCGACGGATGACCGAGGCGGCGATGTAGGCGGGTGTGAACCCTTCTTCCTGCCGCCACATCGGGATGTCCATCACGACAGCGGCCGCGACGCCGACGATGGCACCGAGTGCCACCCGACTGGCGACGACACCGACGCTCGGTAGCGACCCGAGGGCGGCGACCACGGCCGATAGCTGGTCCAGCATCGTCCCGAGGAATGACCGGTGAGGATAAAATTGGTATGGTCGGTTGGGTGGCGTGTCGGTCGAGGGTGGCGCGGTAGGACCCGGCGAACCTGGCGTGCGTTCGCCGGACCTCGTCAGTGTTCGACGAGTTCGTCGAGTCGTCGCCAACTCAGTTGCGTCCGGGCACCGGGTTCGGCCGCAGTCAGGGCACCGCAGGCGTTTGCGACGGCGAGCGACCGTTCGAACGATTTGCCGTCGAGTCGCGCGGCGATGAACCCAGCAGCGAACGCGTCACCTGCGCCAGTCGTGTCCACGGCGTCGACGGGATAGCCCGGATGGACGTGTCGCTCGTCGCCGTCGCGGACTTCCGCTCCGTTTGGACCGTGTTTGAGGACGAGCGTCGTCTCGTCGAGTGCGTCGCCGACGGCACCGCCGTTGCCGCCGTTTCTGGACGGGTCTTGGTTGGCTCGGTCCCCCGGACTGGCCGCCTCACCGAGCGCAGTGGCGGCCTCGCGGTCGTTGAGGAAGACGTAATCGACCAACCGAAGTGCCTCGGAGTAACCTCTGTCGCCGATGCGCCGGCCGGGGTCGAAACTGACCGTGGTTCCGACTTCGTTCGCCAGTCGGGCGAGAGCGGCGGCGGTACCCGGTGCCTGACTCGTCAGGTGGAGATGGTCTACGTCTGCGAGCGCCGTTTCCGGAAGGTCCGAGGCGTCGAACGCCTCGTTGACGCCGGGCGACCCGAGGACGAACACCTCGCCCGCGGCGTCGACGACGATGTACTTGACAGTCGTCGGGCCGTGGTCGACGCTGACGACGTGCCGACAATCGACGCCTTTCGACGCGAGTTCGGCGACGGCGGCGTGTCCGTACTCGTC
>NZ_LOPV01000155.1 GCF_001469865.1 Haloferax profundi | reverse complement strand
CCCGAGGAGTGCCGTCGGGAGGTCTAATCCGACGAGGCCGCTCGCGACGTTCGCGGCGCTTCCGCCGCCTGCTCCGACGCGAGACTCGACCGTTGCTTCCCCGTCTGGGTCCGGGAGGGCGTCCACGCGGAGGGTGACGTCCCAGTTCACGTGGCCGGCACAGATAACTCGGGACATGCGTCCACGTCAATCGTTTCGCCGCGCAGATAACTCTCTCGGGTCGCTAGAGGTCCGCTTGATTTGAGTGAGGGGAGAGAGAGAACATCGACCTACCACAGCACCGAACCGACGAGGAGCGTGTTCCCCCGCGTTAGGCACCCGAGATGGCGAACAACAACAGGTTGTGAACGCCGGGGCCGAGACCCACCGCGGCGACGAAGCCCAACAATAGGGCACCTTCGGTCGGTTCCTCGTGGATGTAGTCGGCGAGAAGCCACACGACGAGACCCACGACGGCGAGTTTCACGAGGACGAAGAGCCACCCGACACCGATGATATCTGCCGTCGGGAGCATCCCCGAAACTTCGAGGATGACCCGCGAGAGGGGCGTTCGCTCGCCGAACCCGAGCACATCGATACCGACGGCAGTCGAGATAGCGTCGAGTGCATGGCCGAAGATGGCGAGGACACCGAGTGCTCCGGCGGCGGCCGATTCGGGCGCGATTCGTTTCAGAACCGCCCACATCGCCGGGGTGACGAGTACCGCGACGACGAAGGCGATACCCGGCCAGAGGATGCTGAGCGTGCCCGCAGCGAGGGCGCTCCCGAGTGCGAGTACGACGAGGCCGACGGCGAGAGCGACGCCGGGAATAGCGAGATTTCGAGCAGTCGCGGCGTCCACGGCGTCGAGTCCCAACCACGTCGCCCCGGCGAGGACGGCGACTGTCAGGTAGACTGCGGGCGTCCCAGCGAACGGGTCGATAGCGGGTGGGAGCAGGCCGACGACGTAGAAGACGTGGAGCGCCGACCCCGCGACCATCCACGGGACGAGTGCGAGGACGTGCCCCTCCGAGACGGACGGGCGCGTTCTGACGAGGCCGACACCGACACCGACGAGTCCGGCGACGAGGACGACGAGATACGGCAGTGGGGGAAGCGCGAATCCTTCGGGGAGGATGGCCATGCAGGAGGCCCGATGGGGCGCAGTGAAAGCCTTACGTTCTTTAGGTCCCCGTCGCCTCCTCCCGATATGAATCGAGACGACCTCGCGCCCCGTATCGACCACACGGTCCTCGGCCCCGAGACGACGATGGCAGACGTCGAGCACGTCCTCGACGACGCCGACGAGTGGGGGATGAACGCCTGCATCCCGCCGTGCTACGTCGAAGAGGCGGCCGAGTACGCACCCGACGTGCTTCTCGCGACGGTCGTCGGGTTCCCACACGGACAGAACACGACGGCCGCGAAGCGCCAAGAGGCCGTCGACGCGTGGCAGTCCGGTGCCGACGAACTGGACATGGTCATCAACGTCGGCCGACTCAAAGCCGGTGAGGACGAAGTCGTCACCGAAGACATCTCGGAAGTCGTCGCCGCCGTCCCCATCCCGGTGAAGGTCATCATCGAGACGGAACTCCTGACCGAAGACGAGAAACACCGCGCCTGTGAGGCGGCCCGTGAGGCCGACGCCGCGTTCGTCAAGACCTCCACTGGATTCGCCGACGGCGGCGCGACAGTCGAAGACGTGGAACTCATGGCCGAGTATCTCCCCGTGAAGGCGTCCGGCGGCGTTGGGTCGTACGAGGACGCACTGGCGATGTTCGAAGCGGGTGCAGAGCGCATCGGTGCCTCCTCGGGCGTCGAAATCGTCTCGGGCGCGCCGGACGAATAACCGCCCACGCGTCTCACTCTCCCGCCACGCGTTCACTCTCTTCGGAGCGCGACCAATCTCGCCGACCCGTCTTCTGGCCCCGATTCGACGACGAACAGTGAGTCGTGCGCAGGTGTCGGTCCGGTCGTGGCACCACCTTCGAGTGAGTACTTCCAGCGGTGATTACCGAGTCGCGCGTCGCCGACGCCAACGCCGCCAGCACGGTCGTAGGCGACGACGCCGCCGTCGTCGCTCGTGTCCGAGACGAAAATCGTGTCGCCGGCCCCTGCCGGTGGGGCGAAGAAGTCACCGTCGGCCTTCCACGACGGTGACCCGTCGTCGACGTCGTAGGCGTGGATGCCGCTCCCATCGGTCGAAAACACGTTGTCTGGGCCGACGACCACCGAGCGATGCGGTGAGGATGCTTCTCGGTGCCAGCCGATTCGGCCGGCGCGGGCAGCACCTCGAAGACGGGCGACGCCGGCCCCGAACGCGCCGGCAACGACGTCGCCCCCGCGGGTGGTGGCGAGTGACTGAATCATTCCGGGTAGTTTCGTCCGCCACATTCCAGTCGGTTGGTGTCCCGGTCCGCCGTCGAGGAGTGCGACGACTTCTCCTGCTTCGGTGCCGACGACGACTTCGTCCCACCGGGAAGCGAGTCGAATCGCCGGTCCGAACACACGGGTCTTCCACTCGACAGCCCCGTCGCTCGCTCGAATCCGGAAGACGTAGCCGTCGGTGTCGGCGGCGTAGACGTGGTCGTCGTCTGGATTCGCCCGGACGATGGATGCACGAACGCTCGACTCGGTCGGTGCGTGCCACGCCTCCTCGCCGTCGTGGGTGAACGCGAGGACGCCCGTCCGCTCTCCTGTCTGCCCGATGTAGACGAGGTCGGCGTCGATGGTCACCGGCGACCTGAACGCACTTCGTGACTCGACGTCGACCGACCAACGTTCCGTGCCGTCGTCGACGGCGAACGCACGGAGTCGTTTACTGGTCGCATAGTAGACCGTGTCCTCGTAGACCGTCGGACGCCCGAGTGCCAGCCCACCGACGTCGACACCCCACGCCTCACTTGGTTTCGAGGATGGGCCGACTGCACGCGGATTGTAGCTGGTTCCTTCGGGCGAGAAGTTCGGGTGTGGCCAGTCGGCGCGCCCCTCGCCTGTCGAGCCTTCGTCGTCACCGCCGAGACACCCCGCGAGTCCGGCGAGTGTGCCCGCACCGACTGCTCTGAGCGCGTCTCGTCTGGTGAGTCTCACGCCGCCTCACCTCCTGCCGTCGCCGTGGTTCCAGACGCCGACTG
>NZ_LOPV01000154.1 GCF_001469865.1 Haloferax profundi | reverse complement strand
GAGACTCATCAACCCGTCGTCGCGGGTCACGGGACAGAACACCCGGCGGTCGGTACAGGCGAGTGAGTGGCCGACGTACGTGCCGAGCGAGACGGACCAGCGTTCACGGCCTCCGACCAACCCGCTCCCACCGCGCTTCAGGGCGACCAGTTCGCCCGCGCCGGTACCGACGTAAACGGTGTCACCTACGATACTCGCGGCCGACGTTCCCTCGTCTGGCGAGTACGACCAGCGTTCTTCACCCGTCGCGGTGTCGAGTGCGCGCAGGTCGCCTCTGGAGACGTACAGACGCTCGCCATCCAGCGCGAGTCGCTCGTGGACGCCCTCGTCGTCTTCCCAGACCACGCTGCCGTTCCGCCTCTCCAGTGCGGCGATGCGGTCCCATCCGGCGACGTACACTCGTTCGTCGCCGACGACCGGTGCGACCGGTTC
>NZ_LOPV01000153.1 GCF_001469865.1 Haloferax profundi | reverse complement strand
GGTTTCGAGTGCGGCTTGCCAATAGCCACTCCCGTCGGTACCGAGGCAGTAGAGTCGCTGGCCTTCGGTGACGACGAAGACGAACCCGAGGTTGACTGCGAGTCGCCGTCGGACTTCGCCGAAGAGTTCTCGCGTCCATTTGACTTCGGCCGAGTCCACGTCGACTGCACAGATACGCTCGTCTCGGAGGCCGAGGAACATCGTCTCTCGGTCGTTGGAGAACGCCGGCGGAGTCGTCGGTCTGGCGGGGAGTTCGATGCTGCGGAAGTCGCGGCCTGTCTCGGCGTGGTACGCGGGCAACCTTCGGGGTCCTTGAACGGTGATTCCCGGTGCGTACAGCACGTCGTCGAGAACCGTGGGTGTCGTCCACTGGTCGCCCGGAACGACCTCGACTACGTCCCCTGCCGCGGCATCGACGATTCGAATCGGGTCGCTGGCGGTGTACGCAACTGCCCCGGTGGCCGCCGGTTCCCACGGTGGCATCCCGAAGTCCGCTTCGTATTCGACGACGGGGTCGGAGACGGCGCGCCCGTCGTCGAGATAGGCGGTGTTCGCGTCGTCTTGCGCGTAGGTGGACCAGTCCGCGTCGAACTGAGTCCCTTCGGGTAAGTCGTCGTCACCGACACTGTCGTCACTACCGAGGCACCCGGCGAGTCCGGCGAGCGCTCCAGAACCGACGAGTTGGAGGACGTCACGCCGCCGGAGCGTGCGGCGAGACTGAGAGTCACCCCGCTCGTTCGATTCGGCGTGAGTGGAGGGTGTAGCGGGTGAATTCATCTGTCCTTGAATTCATAACATGGTGACAAGTAGCTTTTCGTCCCGATGGTCGGTGCGCGTCCGCTGGGACGGATAGGCCGTGGAAAAGGTCGAATCTGCGCTGCGAGACGCTCGTCAGTCGAACTCAGGCGGCGGGTCTGGTGCGGCGGGCGGCCGAGCGTTCCTTCATCATGGTTCCGAGTGCGCCACCGAGTGCGCCGGGGATGCCGGCGATGGCGATGATGACGATGGCCGCCGCGAACGTGGTCAGACCGAAGAACACGCCCGTGAACAGGATGTTGAACAGGACGAGGCCGATTGCCACGAAGATGGCACCGAGCGTCGTTCCGACGAGGCCGTTCACTGCGCCATCAGTCCACCCAGTGGTGACCATGTACCCGGCGACGAACCCACCGATAATCCCAGTCAGGATGTAGCCGATTGTCGGGAGTGTGAAGTTCGTAAACGGCACTGTAAAGCCACTGAGGAGGCCGATGATGAGCGTTGCAGCGAAACCGTATGCAATCGCGCGTAGGTTGAGTTCCATAGCGAATCAATATACAACGCCTGAGAGGATGAATTATATTCGCTATCTTTCGGATAATACTGGTGATGAGAGTATCTTTGGTGGCTGATACTCCCGGACAGAGAGCCGTCGTGGCTGTTTGAAGGCCGGCTTTCAGACACCTGGGGCGCCCGACGCTTCGCAGTCTTGTTGCCGAACATTCATTAGCGTCTTCTCGGTACTCACTGATACGCACGTCCTGTTACCGATGTCCCGAACGACACTCCACCGCGTCCTGTCCGCAGTCGGTCTGCTCTGCTTCGTCGTCGGATTCTTGCAACTGCTTCCGTGTCTCTCGTCCGTCTTCCGGTCTTCGTTCAGCCTCGGGCAGTGTTGGTCCGAGTTCCTGCTGACGCTCGTCGGCGCGTTGTTGTTCACTCGATAGGCATCGGCGACCAGAACGCCCGCCTCAGAACGTGCCGCACTCTCGTCGGATACCGCGTCGTTTTTGCCCGCGCACCCGATACATGGCGTAACCGAATGGCCCGATACCACATCGAGACGTACGGCTGTACCTCGAACCGCGGCGAGAGTCGCGCCATCGAGAGTGCGCTCCGCGACGCCGGTCACTACCGCGTCGATGGACCCGAGGAAGCCGACGTCGCCATCATGAACACCTGTACGGTCGTGGAGAAGACGGAGCGGAACATGCTCCGTCGGGCCAAAGAACTCGAACAGGAGACGGCCGACCTCATCATCACCGGGTGCATGGCGTTAGCACAGGGCAACGACTTCCGCGAGGAGGGCATCGACGCTCAGATTCTCCACTGGGACGACGTGCCCACGGCCGTCACCAACGGTGAGTGTCCGACGCCGGGACCGGGTGTCGAACCCGTCTTGGACGGTGTCGTCGGCATCTTGCCCATCGCCCGCGGGTGCATGTCGAACTGCTCGTACTGCATCACGAAGTTCGCCACCGGCCGCGTCGACTCCCCGTCTGTCGACGAGAACGTCGAGAAAGCCCGCGCTCTCGTCCACGCCGGCGCGAAGGAACTCCGCATCACTGGGCAGGACACCGGCGTCTACGGATGGGACAAGGGCGACCGGAAACTCCCGGAACTCCTCGACCGCATCTGTTCGGAGATCGAGGGTGACTTCCGCGTTCGCGTCGGCATGGCCAACCCCGGCGGCGTCCACGGCATCCGTCAGGAACTCGCGGACGTGTTCGCGAAACACGACACCCTCTACAACTTCATCCACGCCCCCGTCCAGTCGGGGTCCGACGAAGTCCTCGAACACATGCGCCGACAGCACCGCGTCGACAAGTTCCGTGACATCGTCGAGACGTTCGACGAGACGCTCGACTACTGGACGCTCTCGACTGACTTCATCGTCGGCTATCCGACCGAGACTGACGACGACCACGCGAAGTCGATGGACCTCCTCCGCGAGATTCGCCCCGAGAAAATCAACGTCACGCGCTTCTCGAAGCGTCCCGGCACCGACGCCGCCGACCTGAAGGGCCTCGGTGGGACCATCAAGAAAGAGCGGTCGAAGGAGATGTCGGAGACGAAGATGGACATCGTCGCCGCCGCCTACGAGGAGATGGTCGGCACCGAACACGACGTACTCGTCGTCGAAGAGGGCACTGGCGACTCCGTGAAGTGCCGCGACGAGGCCTACCGGCAAATCATCGTCCAGAACGCCTCCGAACACGGCCTCGAACCCGGCGACTTCGCGCGGGTGACTGTCACGGCCCACCAGACGGTGTACGCCTTCGGCGAACCCGTCGAAGCGAAAGTCGACCCAGCGACCGCCTGAGAGACGCCACCGAGTTCTCTTTCACGACGACGGACGAATCGACCACACGAGTTCGTCTTCCACCGACGTCGGTGGGTCGCCGTCGAAGTTCGTCACCTCCCACGACGACGCGCCGACGAGTCGTAACAGGAGTTCGAACTCTCGTTTCGTCACCGACTTGAGTCGGTACGACTCCGAGACGACCACGTCGTCGTTCTCGTCGAACAGCACCTTCTCTCCTCTCACGATACCTTCCACGTCGTCTTCGAAGTCCGCGCGGTGGAGGACCCGATACTGCTCGCCGTCTATCGCCACCGCTTCGACTTCTTCGGTCCCGTAGTTCTCCACGACGAACTCGCAGTCCGGCGCGTAGAAGTTCAACACCAACTCGCCATCGTCTGCCGTCGCGTCGAGCAGTGACCTGAGGGCCGCCAGTTGGTCCTCGATGGTCAGGTTGTGCAGGAAGGCCCGAAAAGGGACGATAACGAGGTCGTACGGGTCGGAGACAGTGAACGTTCGCATGTCCGCTTGCCACACGTTCGGGTCGAGTCCGTCTGCCGCCGCATTCTCGCGTAACTGGTCGAGCATCCCTGCCGCGAGGTCGATTCCGTCCGCATCGACGCCTGCGCGCAGGAGTTCGAGGTCGATTCGGCCCGTTCCGCATCCAACTTCGAGGACGCGTCCACCGACGTCGACGGCCCGGTCCACGTAGTACGACACGTCCTGTGTGGGCATCGTCTCCGCGTCGTAGACCTGTGCCCACGCGTCGTAGTAGTCGGTGCTGTCGTCCGATTCCATAGGCGGTCTGCGGCGGAATCGGGCTTAAACCTTCGTCCGCAGGACCCTCACCGACAGGTTGTTGGTCCAACTCCGAGAGTATCGTGTGTGCCTGCTGACGGTCCGCCACTCTCACGAATCGTCGCTCGCGACACCCTCCAGATTGTCCTCGGCATCCTCGTGGTCGGTGCCCTCCTCTTCGTCGCCACTGGCGTCTGGCCACCACTGGTCGCCGTCGAGAGCGGCAGTATGGAGCCAACCCTCGAACGTGGTGACCTCGTGGTCGTCACCGAGCAGGGGCGTTTCACCGGCCCTGCTGCCGACGAGTTCGGCGTCGTCACGGCGAACGAGAGTGAGGGGTACGCGCGTATCGGCAACGCTGGTGACGTCGTCGTCTACGCGCCGCCGGGACGGCGCGGGTCCCCCATAATCCACCGGGCGGTATTCGCCGTCGACGCGGGCGAGAACTGGTACGCACGGGCCAACGAGACGTACGTCGCCGGGGCGGACTCGTGTGCGGAGTTACGCAACTGTCCCGCCCCGCACGCAGGGTACATCACTCGCGGCGACAACAACGACTACTACGACCAGGCGAGAGGAATCGCGCCACCCGTCCGTCCGCAGTGGATACGAGCGAAAGCACAGTTCCACGTGCCGTATCTCGGGTTGGTCAGACTCGAACTCCAGAAGAGGCTCTAGGCACGGCGACGACGCCGTCGGAGTCTATCGGTCGTCACCGCTCCCATCCGGCGTGAACATCGTAAAGCGTTCTTCGTCGTGGTCGTCTTTCCACTCGCCGAGTTCCTTGGGGTCGATGTGGACGAACACGTCGTCGACTTCGTCGATGTTGCGGATGGCCTGTACCACCCACGTCTCGATATCGTGTGCCTCCGTGAGCGTCATGTCGCCTTCGACTTCGATGTGGAGACTCACGTCGATTTCCGGGCCGACGTAGTGGGCCACCACGTCGTGTGCGCCATGCACGTCCGGGTGCGACAGCGCCGTCTGCACGATGAGTGCCCGGAGGTACTCCGGCGGCGCAGCGCCGACGAGGTAGTTCACGTTGTCGCGGACGATTTCGTAGCCAGTGTAGATGATACCGATAGAGACGACCATCGCGGCCAACGGGTCGAGAATCGGATAGCCCATCTGCGCGCCGACGACACCGACGAGTGCCGCCGCCGCCGTGAGGATGTCGTTGCGGTTGTCGAGTGCCGCCGCCACGAGGGCGGGCGAGTTGCTCTCCTTGCCGACGTTCAAGCAGTAGCGATAGAGCACGTACTTGAACACGCCGGCGGCGACGAGGACGAGGACACCGAGGGTCCCTGCGGCCCCGCCGTAACTCTGGTCGAGGATGCTGCTCGTACTCTGCCAGAGGATGGCCCCACCCGCCGCGAAGATACCCACGGCGACGAACAGCGAGACGAACGGTTCGATTCGCTCGTGACCGTGTGGGTGTTCGAAGTCCGGTGGTTTCGTCGTCAGGTAGAGCCCAGCGAGGATAATCGTGCTGTAGACGACGTCGGCGAGACTGTTCACCGCTTCGGACCCGACCGCCATACTGCCCGTCGTCCACCACACCGCCCCCTTGCCGAGGACGAGGAGGACGTTCGCCACGAGGACGACGACAGCGACCCGACGGATGGCCCGTTTCCGCTCCATTACCGTGGCATTCGGGTGTGGGGTTCAAATGCGCTTCGGGTGGTAGCAGGCGTTTAGACGTGGTTCACAACAGTTTTCGAGTCAGTCTAATTCGAAGAAGACGGCCGAGTCGTCGCGGTCGGTGATGGCCCCGTCGAGTCCTGCAAAGGCATCGTGGAGGTGGTCGTACGAGTCGTCGAGTGCCTGTACGAGCACTTTCGTATCCGAGATGACGGGCATGAAGTTCGTGTCGCCGGTCCAGCGAGGGACGACGTGCGTGTGGAGGTGGTCGTCGATGGACCCCCCGGCGGCCGACCCGCCGAGGTTCTCGCCGGCGTTGAACCCGTCTGGGTCGAACGCGGCGTCGAGTGCATCGAGTGTACGCGACTTCAACCGGGCGTGGTCGAGGAGTTCCTCGTCCGAGAGGTCGGCGAAATCGCCGGTGTGACGGTACGGGATGACCATCACGTGTCCCGGCGCGTACGGGTAGTTGTTGAGGAGGACGAACGAGTGCTCCGAGCGAGCGACGATGTTGCTCTCGGCGTCGTCGTCGCGTGCAGGAAGCGCACAGAACGGACAGGAATCGTCGTCTGCATCCTGGTCTCCGTCACGAGTCACCCACTCGATGCGCCACGGGGCGAACAGTTGGTCCATGGCGGGGTGAACGAACGGGGGGATGCAAGCCGTTTCGGTTGTTGTATCTCCGAGACCGGACGGTAGTCCGTGAGCCTTACCGAGTGATGTTCTCGTATCCGTCTTCGGTGACGATGACGGTGTCTTCGGCCTGTCCGACCATCGCGCCGTCTTCTTCCTTCAAGACGGGGTACCCGCGGAGGACGCCCTGCTGTTCGAGACGACGGATGGCCATCTCGGAGCGACCACCTTCGAACCAGCGTGCCGCGAAGGGGAGCAGTTTGTACTTCTCGCGGACTTCGTCGAGGAGTTTGCGCGACATCCGGTCGCGGACCGACCGGTCGTGGACGAGACTATATATCTCGTTTTTCGACCCTTCGGTGACCTTGCCGGACCCGTCGGTTGCGAACGGTTCGATGGCGACGACGTCGCCGACTTCGAGTTCGACGCCGCGGTCGGCACCGCGGTTCGGAATCGTGGGGTCGGTGTGGGCGTCCCACTGTTCGACACCGTGGCCCGAGAGGTTGAGGACCGGCGTGTAGCCGTAGCCACGAATCACGTCTTCGATTTCGGCACCGATTTTCCCGGTGTGTGCGCCCGCTTCGACCATGTCGAGGGCGGCGTCGAGTGCCTCTTCGGCGGACTCGACGAGTTCGTCGTTGCCCGAGAGGTCCACGGTCACCGCCGAGTCGGCGATGTAGCCGTCGACGTGGACACCGAGGTCCAGACAGACCATGTCTTCGCCGAAGACGGTGTCGTCGTCGCGTCCCGGACTCGCGTGCGACGCCTCTTCGTTGACGCTGATGTTGGCCGGGAACGCGCACCCGTCGGCCAGTTCACGAATTCGGTCTTCTGCGTACTCGGCCACTTCGAGGTGGGTGACGCCGGGTTCGACCATCTCGGCCGACTCGTCCATCACCGTTCGGAGGACCTCCCCTGCTTCTCGATACTTCTCGACCGTCTCGTCGTCGAGGGGTCCGATGCTCATGTCCCCGGATTCGAGACCCCGCCGGAAAGCGATTGCGGGACGGGCGGCACCGCACCAACCGACATCGACCGGAGCCCATGGGTCGCACTCCCGTGTCTATATAGCTCAACATTCTGCAACTAGTAACCCTTTCTAACGTGCCAGTTCTGGATACCAGAAGATAGCGCCCACATGAGTGTACCATCTTTCCACCCCGACGTCGCCGAACAGCACCACCGAGTCGACATCGACGAGTGGGACGACGTGTACGTCGTCGGTGACGTTCACGGGTGTCTCTCCGCGCTCGAACGTCTCGTCGACCGCCTCGACCCCTCGGACGACGACCTCGTGGTCTTCGTCGGTGACCTCGTTCGGAAGGGCCCCGACAGCAAGGGCGTCGTCGACTACGTCCGCGAACGTGACAACTTCCTCACCGTCCGCGGAAACAACGAGGAGAAACTCATCCGCGGCACGAAGGAGATAGACGCCCTCACCGACGACGACCTGGCGTGGATAGCGAACCTCCCGGTCGCCATCTCGTGGGAAGATGCACTCGTCGTCCACGGTGGCGTCCATCCCGAGGTTCCACTCGAAGAACACGACGTGGACAAACTCGAAAACACGCGCGCGATGAACCCCGGCGATAGCTACGACGGGCCGTTCTGGTTCGAGCACTACGACGGGCCAGACCGCGTCTTCTTCGGACACACCGTCATGGCACACCCGGCAGTGTTCCGGTACGCGATGGGTCTGGACACTGGCGCAGTCTACGGCGGCGCACTCACGGCGTACGACCTCCACGCGGACGAACTCGTCTCTATCGACGTGGACGTGACCCACGAGTCGCGGAAAGACTCGAAGATTCTCGAACCCCGGCAACCCGCACTGGCCTGAGACCACAATCGGGCGTCCCACCACGACAACCGACCCTCGCCTGCGCCCCGAAACAGGCGGCGAACTAAAGACCGTCGCGGTACCATCTTCTCTCAGTACATGTCCGAAGACGAGGCGCACAGCAGTGAGCCAATCGACTACGACGGTGGACAGGCGACGACTGCCCAGAGTCCGTCGACCAAACCCGTCCGTGTCGGACACGTCACCGACACGCCAGTCGTGCCAGAGACGGTAGACCTCTCGGACACGTCGCTGTATCTCAACCGCGAACTGAGCGAACTCTCCTTCCACGAACGCGTGCTCAACGAAGCGCTGGACGAGCGCAACCCGTTGTTCGAGCGTGTCAAGTTCCTCTCGATTCTCACCTCGAACCTCGACGAGTTCTTCATGAAACGCGTCGGCGGGTTGAAACAGCAAATCGCCGCCGACGTGACGGAACTCTCGCCCGACGGCCGAACTCCACGCGAGCAGTGGACGCTCGTCTTGGAACGCGCCCGCGACCTCCTCGACCAGCAAACGGCTTGCTTCCGTGACCTCGTGCGACCCGCACTCGCAGACGCCGGCATCGACATCGTCGCGTACGACGCACTCACCCCGGACGAACAGGCCGTTCTCCGAGATTACTTCGAGGTGTCGGTCCTCCCGACGCTCACGCCGCTCACGTTCGACCCTGCCCACCCGTTCCCGTTCATCTCGAACCTCTCGCTATCGCTCGCCGTACTCACGCGAGAACACGACGACGCACCGACGAAGTTCTCTCGCGTGAAGGTTCCGGGCAACCGACCGCGACTGGTCGACGTGGACGACCTCGTCGGTGGTGAGAGTGGTACCAACGTCGCCACGGACACCGACCGAACTGACGACGCCACTACGCGATTCGTTCCACTCGCGCGCGTCATCGAGCACAACCTCGACTTGCTGTTCCCGAACGTCGAAATCCTCGACACGTCGACGTTCCGCGTGACGCGCAACGCCGAAGTCCGGCGGAACGAAGAGGTCGCAGAGGGCCTCATCGAGATGATAGAGGACGTCCTTCGCCAGCGTCGCTTCGCGACAGTCGTCCGTCTGGAGGTCGAAGACGACACGCCGGACGCGGTCCGCGACCTCCTCGTCGAACAACTCGGCCTCGACGACAGGGAAGTGTTCGAGCGAGAGATTCCCCTCGACTTCACGGGGTTGACGACGCTGTTCGACCTCGACCGGCCGGAACTCGAAGTCGATTCGTGGCACCCGCAACCCCATCCGCGATTCGTCGGCCTCTCTGCGGACGACCCAGACGCCCTCTTCGCCGAGATTGCACGCAAAGACGTGCTCGTCCACCACCCGTATCACTCCTTTACCGGGACGGTCGGAACGTTCCTCGGCGCGGCGGCGAACGACCCGTCGGTCCTCGCAATCAAGGCGACCATCTACCGGACCGCGCCCGACTCAGAGGTCATCGAGACACTCATCGAAGCGGCGAGCAACGGCATTCAGGTCGCCGTGATGGTCGAACTCAAAGCGCGATTCGACGAGGAGAACAACCTGCGGTGGGTCCGTCGTCTCGAAGAAGAGGGTATTCACGTCGCTTACGGGACCATCGGCCTGAAGACGCACACGAAGACGGCCCTCGTCGTCCGCGAAGAGAACGACGGCGTCCAACTCTACTCACACGTCGCGACTGGGAACTACCACTCCCAGACGGCCAAACTCTACACCGACCTCGGTCTGTTCACCGCCGACCCGGACATCGGCCACGACCTGGTTCGCTTGTTCAACTTCTTCACCGGCCACTCCCGACACGAGACGTATCGCAAACTCCTCGTCGCGCCGACCAACCTCCGCGAGGAGATGACTCGACTCGTCCGCCGGGAGGCAGACCACGCCCGCGCCGGACGCGACGCCCGCATCGTCGCCAAGATGAACTCACTCGAAGACCCCGAGATGGTCCGTGAACTCTACGAAGCGTCGATGGCCGGCGTCGACATCGACCTCGTGGTTCGCGGCATCTGTCGTCTCAGACCGGGTATCGAAGGTATCTCCGAGACCATCTCGGTGTCGAGCGTGGTCGGCCGGTTCCTCGAACACTCGCGCATCTTCTACTTCGAGAACGCCGGCGACCCCGACTACTACGTCGGGTCGGCCGACTGGATGACGCGCAATCTCGACCGCCGGGTGGAAGCCATCACGCCCGTCGAGGACTCGTCGCTCCGGGCCGAACTGGACGTCGTGCTCGAAGCACTCCTCTCCGACAACCGGCGTCGGTGGGTGATGGACGCCGAGGGTCGCTACCAGCAACTTCGGCCCGTCGACGATGCACGCGAAGTCGAGGCACACACCGTGCTGATGAACCGGGCGTTGGCGGAGACGTACCGGTCGAAGAACGGCGACCACGAGCCGTAGCGTGGCCGACGCGACTGGCTCGGATTTTTAGTTGGTCAGAAGACATATTCTGGTCCGCTTCGCAGACGAGTCTATGAACCCTCCTCGCCCTCGAAGACGTATCCTCCAACTCACTGGCGTCGCTCTCGCCTCCGGAATCGGTCTCGCAGGGTGCCTCGCCGAAGCGCCGACTGGTGACTCGACCACCTCGACGCCCGCTAAGACGACCGAAGCCCAGACTGCAACACCAGCATCCGAGACGGAAGTCCCACTCGCGGACGTCTCAGACGACGACGCCAAAGCACGAGCACTCGCCGCCGAAGAGGCCTATCTCGAAGCGCAACTTCAGAACGCCACCTGTCTCTTGAGTTGGGGCACGACGCCGACGACAGCGAGCAAAGAAGCGATGGTCGTCGAACGCTCTGCTGACGGCATCATCGTGGACGTGACGCATCCATACTGGTACGGCAAAGAGAACGAAGAAGCGGACTCGGTCTCGGAGGCGTTCTACCTCGTGACCGAGACGAGTGTCGAACGCACCAGTGGCAGCGACGTCTCTCCGTGTTGACCCGAACAGCGTCCCGCCGAAAAATAGTCGACCTCAGGCGCTCGGTTGAATCCGAGCGAGGACGTCGCCGCGTGTGAACTCGCCGCCTTCTGCGACGAGTATCTCAGTGACGGTTCCGTTCGTCGGTGCCGTCACGTCGATGCTCACTTTCTCGACTTGCATCTCGCCGATGGTCTCGCCTTCGTCCACGGCGGAGCCTTCGCGGACGAACCAGTTGGCGAGGTAGCCCTCGTCTACGTCGTCCGCGTCGTCGGGCCAGACGGACGCCGAATCGACGTCGATGGCGTCCGTCATGCGCGTCCCCCGTTTGGTTCCGACGCACCCTTCATTCGTGGAGTTCGCGGATGGCCGCCGCGATGTCGTCGGTGCCGGGGTTGACTTCGTCTTCCAGTGAGCGAGCGTATGGAATCGGCACGTCCGGGATGGCGAGGCGCTTGACCGCCGAGAGGTCGTCGAGTGCGCCTTCCGCCGCGCGGGCGATGATTTCGCCAGTCACCCCGAACGACTGGTAGTCCTCGTCGACGACGAGGAGTTTACCGGTCTTGCGGACCGAATCGAGGATGGTCTCGGTGTCGAGTGGGACGAGTGTTCGCAGGTCGACGACTTCGGCGTCGATGCCGTCGTCTTCGAGTTGACTCGCCGCGTCGAGTGCTCGGTGGACGTGCAGGCCGAGGGTGACGACGGTCACGTCGCTCCCGTGGCGCTTGATGTCCGCTTCACCGAACGGAATCGTGTAGTCTTCTTCCGGGACGCCCGTCTTCGGGCCCGGCGGCGACGGCATCCATCCGAGACCCATCAGGCGCTTGTGGAACATGTAGACGACCGGGTCGTCGTCGCGGATGGCACTGTGCATCAGGCCCTTGGCGTCGTAGGCGGTGCTCGGGACGACGACTTTCATACCCGGGAGGTGGGCGAAGGTCCCGTACAGCGTCTGGGAGTGCTGACCGGCGTCGTTGTAGGTGCCGCCGACGGCGGTGGTCAACACCATCGGGACGGAGAACGACCCACCGCTCATGTAGGTGTTCTTCGCCATGTTGTTGTAGATTTGGTCCATGGCGACGCCGAAGAAGTCGACGAACATTAGTTCCGCAATCGGCCGCATCCCGGCCTGTGCCGCCCCGACGGCGGCACCGAGGTAGGCCGTCTCGCTGATGGGCACGTCCATCACGCGGTCACGCCCGAACTCGTCTAAGAGGCCGGTCGTACTGGAGAAGATACCGCCGTAGTCGGCGACGTCTTCGCCCATGTAGAACACCTCTTCGTTCTCGCGCATCTCCCACGCGATGGCTTCGACCATCGCACGACTCATGGTCAGTTCGCGGTCCGTCTCTGTCGCTTCCGTGTAGTCTCGTGATTCAGTCGCCATTATCGGTCACCTCCCTCGTCGCCGTCGGACGACGCATCCGACGTGTTCGCACCACCGTCAGTCGCCGTCTGTGCTGGCGGGTTCGTAAAGACGTTCTCGTACGCCGTCGACGGGTCTGGTTCCGGTTGCTCTTTGGCCCACGCGATAGCCTCGTCGACCCGTTCGTGTGCGCGTTCTCGAATCTCGTCGAGTTCGTCGTCTTCCACGCCGTGTGCTCGCAGGTCGTCGGCGAGTCGCTCGATAGAGTCGCGCTGTTTGGCGCGTTCGATGTCCGCTTCGGGCCGGTACGCTTCGGCGTCACCCATGAAGTGCCCCATCCGACGGTGCACCTGTACTTCGATGAGCGACGGTCCGTTGCCGTCGCGAGCACGCATGATGGCTTTTTCGGCCGCCTCGTAGACGGCGACAGCGTCGTCTGAGTCGACTCGCTCGCCGGGCATGTCGAATCCCCACGCTCGCCGAGAACCATCTTCCACGTCGGTCACGCGGTCTTTCGGCATACTAATCGCCCAGTCGTTGTCCTCGATGACGAAGACGACCGGAAGGTCCTGAACCGCCGCGAGGTTGAGTGATTCGAGGAACCCGCCTTGGTCGATTGCACCCTCGCCGAGGAACGCGACGGCCACCGAGTCCGTGTTTCGCTTCTTCGCCGCCATCGCCGCACCGACTGCTGGCGGGCACCCCTGCGCGATGATGCCCGAACACGCGAAGTTTACGTCTGGGTCGAACAGGTGCATGTGCCCCCCTTTCCCGCGGCACAGTCCCGTCTCGCGGCCGAATATCTCGGCGGTCATCTTCTTTAGGTCGACTCCCTTCGCGATGGCGATGTGGTGCGGTCGGTGCGGTGCCGTCACCGTATCGTCGTCTCGAAGGTGGATACAGACACCAGCACCAGAGGACTCGTGTCCTGCGGCGAGGTGTAGTTCACCGGGAATCGGGCCGGCCGAAATGTCGAACGCCGGTTGTTTGCCGACCAGATACTCCTCCTGTAATCGCTCTTCGTAGTACCGAGCAGTCACCATCTGCTCGTACATCGTCTGCATCTCGGTAACACTCACCATATGCTTCTGAGAGTACACGACATATTCTATTAACATTAATTGTGAAATACCCGAACGTCTGTCCTCCTGAAAATACCAAAATCACCGCCTACAGGGGCGCTACCGTACAGAAATAAGTCAGTCGGCGACGAATCTCTTCGTATGGCTGACACGAACCCGAAACCGGTCACGATACCCGCCGACGGCGTCGAACTCGAAGGTGACCTCGGGATTCCCGAGGGGGCATCGGGCCTCGTCGTCTTCGCGCACGGCAGTGGAAGCAGTCGAAAGAGTCCACGGAACAACTACGTCGCAGACGTCATCCGCGAACACGGCGTCGGAACGCTCCTGTTCGACCTCTTGACCGAAGAAGAAGACCAGACCTACGAGACACGGTTCGACATTCCGTTGCTGGTAGAGCGACTCCTCTCGGCGACCGAATGGCTTCGGAGCCGAGACGACACGCGCGACCTGAAGATTGGCTACTTCGGGTCCAGCACGGGCGCGGCGGCGGCACTGCTCGCGGCGGCAGAACTCGGTGACCAGACCGACGCCGTCGTCTCGCGGGGAGGCCGCGTCGACCTCGCCAAAGAACGTCTCTCGGAGGTCACCGCACCGACGCTGTTCGTCGTCGGTGGCGCGGACGAACCCGTCCTCAGTCTCAACCGTGACGCGTACGAAAAACTCGACTGCGAGAAGTCACTGGAGGTAATTCCGGGTGCAGGTCACCTGTTCGAAGGCCCGGGACAACTGGAGGACGTCGCCGACCTCGCGGCCGACTGGTTCGAGACGCACCTCGGGTGAGGTGAGACCCACTCGCCCCTCCCAACGTTCACCGGGAGAACTTGAGGTCTTTCTCCGGATTCTCGGCGACGACCCACCAGCGAACGTCTTCTTTCGGGTGTCGCTTTTCCACGTGTGTTTTCAGTTTGTCGCCGGTGTCGAAGTCCTTTCCACAGAGGTTACAACGGTGGTGTCGCTTGGTCATGTCTGCATATACGGCCGCCAACAGAATGAAACTAGGCTGGTCGACGGCCCTGTGTGGCCAGCGACGAACAGACCGCACGCTGCAGGGTCGAAAGTGTCGGCGGGGAGAACCCGTACCAGTACGTTTAGGGAGACTTGCTGGATACGTGCTGTCACGATGTCTGAATCAGACCCCTCGGACCTCGACGAATCGGTTCGAGAGGCAGTCGAGCGGTCCCGGAGTGGTGCGCCAGCGGTCGGGTCGGTCGTCCGCGACCGATTCTCGTCCGACGAGGTGTTTCAGCGCATCGTTGCGGCCGCCGACGAAGAGATAACCTCCGGGGCGCGAGAACTGTTCTTCAGCGCGCTCGCTGCTGGGTTCGCAATCACGATTACCTTTCTGTTGTACGTTTCGCTGACGGCCTCGACCGACAGCGACCCGGTGTTGAGTGCACTCCTGTATCCGCTTGGATTCGTGTACATCATCATCGGTGGCTATCAGCTCTACACCGAGAACACACTCCCACCGGTCGCGCTGACACTCGAGCGACTGGCGAGTATCCCGGCGCTCTTGCGGAACTGGGTCGTCGTCCTGAGCGGGAACCTGCTCGGTGGGACACTCGGCGCGGCGGCGCTCGCGTTTGGGGGCGTTCTCTCTCCCGAAGCATCGAACGCCGCACTCAAAATCGCCCAGAAAGGTGTCGAGACGCCGTGGTGGAGCCTCTTTTTCAAAGCGGCGTTCGCCGGACTCATCGTCGCCGGTGTCGTCTGGGTAACCTTCGCCGCTCGTGACACCATCACGCGTCTCGCCGTCGTTTACATGGCGTTTCTAGCGGTCCCGCTGGGTGGGCTCTTCCACGTCGTCGTCTCGTTCACCGAGATGATGTATCTCGTGTTGAACGGCCGCCTGTCGTTCCTCGTGGGCCTCAACGAGTTCGTAGTTCCGGTGTTGCTGGGCAACACGTTCGGGGGCGTCGTCTTGGTGACGATTGTCAACTACTTCCAGACGACCGAGAATCGCCTCGAATCCGCTCGGTTCGAGGGGGCGAAACGCCAGCTTTCGCTTCGTGAGTGGGTCCTCGGCGGACTCGTTGGTCGGTCGTACGTCCCACTCATCGAGACCGAAGACGAACACGGCGACAACGGCGACGCCTTCCGCGTGGTCGTTCCTATCTCGAATCCACGAACCGAATCACACGTCGTCGAACTCGCCTGCATGGTGGCGAAAGGCCGGGAGAATGCCATCGTCGACATCGTCCACGTGGTGCAGGTTCCGACCCGAATTTCACAGCGGTACGGAGCCGCACAGAACGAGAAGATAATCGGCAAGTCGAACGAGTTGCTCGAAAGCGCACGCGAGCGGACGGCCGGATACGACATCGACGCACGAACGTCGACGGTCGTCTCTCACCGGTCGTTCGAAGAGATATTCACCGTCGTCCGCCGCAAAGACGCCGACCTGGTGGTCATGGGATGGGGTAACGACCGAATTTGGGCGAAGGGGCGCGCAGAACGCGGGATGAGTGAGTTGACGAGCCGTCTCCCCTGTGACTTCCTCGTGCTCAACGACGGCGGATACGACACGAGCCGACTCCTCATCCCGACTGTCGACAGTCCACACGCAGACCTCAGCGCAGAGGTCGCCCGTGCGCTTCAAACGACCACGGGGTCGGAGGTGACGCTCCTCCACGTTGTCGACTCTCCAGCCGAGCGAGAGCGCGGCGAGGCGTTCCTCTCGAACTGGGCCGAGAACCACGGCCTCACGGACGCCAGGCTTCTGGTCGACGACTCCGGCAACATCGAACAGGCCATCGCTCGGGAAGCCCGGGACCACTCGATGACACTCATCGGGGCGACCGAACGGGGGCTTCTCACTCGCCTCTTGACCGACTCGCTCCACCTCGACGTCGTCAACGAAACCGACCACTCGGTGCTGCTCGTCGAGCGCGCCACCGACCGACCCCTCATCAAGCGTCTCTTCGGGCGCTGAGCGGGACAGTCGACAGCCTGACGTCGACTGAAACGCGTTCCTGTCCACTTTTGTAATCGGCCCCACAACGAATCCACATGACCGACTCCGAACGAATCACTGTGTACTCGGACTACGTGTGTCCGTTTTGCTACCTTGGCCGCCAATCCCTCGCTCGTTATCAAGAAAGCAGAGACGAAGAACTCGACATCGACTGGCACCCGTTCGACCTACGAAGCCAGAAGCGTAACCCAGACGGGAGTATCGACTTCTCGGTGGACGACGGGAAGGACGAGGACTACTACGAGCAGGCGAAACAGGGAGTTCGTCGCCTGCAAAACCGGTACGACGTCGAGATGAAACAGGAGATTGCGACCGACGTCGACTCGCTGCCGGCGCAACTCGTCTCGTACTACCTGAAGGAACACGCTGACTACGAGACGTGGTTGGCGTTCGATGAGTCAGTCTTCGAGGCACTCTGGCAGCATGGTAAGGACATCGGAGACACCGAATTGCTAGTCGAACTTGCTGAATCTGTGGGTGTTGATGGCGAAGAAGTTGAATCCGCGCTGAATGACGAGACACTTCGAAGTGAGGTTCGTGAAAAGTTCGGCGAGGCACAACAACATGGAGTTACCGGCGTTCCGACGTTCGCGTACGAAGGCTATGCTGCACGAGGTGCAGTCCCCCCGGAGCAGTTAGAACGGCTTGTCGACGGCGTGTGAGAACGTCCGGTCGAGTAGATAATTATTTGTTAAGTCAGTAAGATGTTTGGCTCCCTAGAATATGGTGCGGTTGACTCGTCGGAAACTAGTCCAGAGACTCTTCGCGGGTGGAACCGCCGCACTTGCGAGGTGTTCGTCTGCATTCTCCGAGTTCTCGAAACGAACCACGGAGCTACGAAGACCCACCGGGTTGAACCGTACTAGCAGATTTCAGCCGAGGTGACAGAACGAGCAGACGCAATCCGCGTAGACAGTGATGCTGTCCACTTCAGAGTCAGCCATACACACTCGTATCGAGCACGATTACAAAAACGAATTACTTGGCTGTGCGTCGGGCACGAGTGACCGTCGGTTCGGTGGGCCCGTCCGTCACTCAGGCAGTCGTTTCTTCTTCGAGTATCTGGCAGATTGCCACTTCCATCTCTTCGAACTCCGAGAACTCGAGTTCGTCAGTAGTCACGATGACGCCGTGGTCGCCGACGACGGCCCGGCCGACGAACCCGTCCGAAAACACGCGAAGCGTGAACTCGTACTCGCCAAATTCTGGCCCTTCGGTCCCTTCACTGTCCGTTCCGGCCGTGCCGTAGGTCTCCTGTGGGCCGAACGCCGCCCGCTCGTTTTCGACGAGGGCACCCTTCGCCGACCGAATCTTCGCTTCGTCGCCGCCGTAGAGGTCCTGTCGAATGTAGAGCGTCTCGAAGTCGTCACGGGTGAAGTACACCACACTCCGAAGGGAGTCGCCGAGCGTGGTGCGGACCGTCGAGACGATGGCGTCTGTGAAGGTCTGTGAAACGTCAATGGATGAACTTGTCATGTCCCTCCATAGCACTCGGCAGTATATGGCTATCTCGCCGCCTTCACGGGTTCAGACTGGTTGATTCTGGAATTATCCGACGCCGGTCACGCGAGCCGAAACCGGGTCTCGGTCAGCGTCTCCGAAATCTCCCAGAGTCGCGCTGCCGTCTCCTGGTCTCTCGCCCGGTCGCTCGGTTCTGCTCGACCCGGTGACCCTCGCATGTCGAAGAGACCCTGCGGGCCGACGTAGTCGCCGCTCTCGACGGACGGTTCTACCGCGGCGTAGACCAGCGGGAGCGACCCCATCTCAGCAGACTGGGCGAAGACGGCGTTCGCGAGTTTGCTCAGCCACAACCGAGCGTTCGACCCGGTCTCCGAGGGGCCACGGAGTTGTAAGTTCGTCGCGGCGTATCCGGGGTGTGCACCGACGCTCACGACGTCGTCGATACCCGAGGCGGTCAGGCGGCGGTCGAGTTCGAACGCGAACAACAGGTTGGCGAGTTTGCTCTGGGCGTACGCGTCCCACTCGTCGTAGCCGCGTTCGCCGTGGAGGTCGTCGAAGTTCATCCGACCGCGTTCGTGGAGTCCACTCGACACCGTGACGATGCGCGTCTCGCCCGGCGTGTCGCGGAGGTGCGCGAACAATCTGGCGGTCAGCACGAAGTGACCGAGGTGGTTCACGCCCAACTGCATCTCGAAGCCCTGTTCGGTCTCCTGTCGCGGAATCGCCATCACGCCGGCGTTGTTGCAGAGGACGTGAAGCGACCCGTGGTCGTCGGCGAACTCGTCGGCGAAGCGGTGAACCGAATCGAGGTCTGCGAGGTCGAGTTCGGCGACTGTCAGCGACGCCGCCGGCACGTCGCGCCGGATATCTGCCATCGCCCGTTCGCCTCTGTCGAGGCTTCGACAGGCCATGACGACGTGCGCACCCTTCTCGGCGAACAGTTTCGTCGCCTCGAAGCCGATGCCACTGTTCGCGCCGGTGACGACGGCAGTCTTCCCCGAGAGGTCAGGTACGTCGTCGGCAGTCCAGTCGCTCATGTCACGTGAGAGGGCGCGGAGCGAAAAAACCGTGGTGGCGACTCGCGTTCGGTGCCGAACAGACTACCGAGACGCCGTACTCGTCTGCATCCCGTCGGAGTTGAACGCCGACCCGAATCCATCGTCGCCGAGGAGGATGATTCCTGCCGACGACCCCGTGAGTTCACCGAACTCCTCCATCGCGAGGTCTGCGGCAGTCTGTGCGTCTCGGCCGTGTTCGAGGTGGCGAACTGCCCGGCGAGCGAGCGTCACGCGGGCGATATCCTCACCCGCGCCGGTCGTCGACGCGGCACCTGCGGGCGCGGCGTAGAACCCGGAGCCAATCTGCGGCACGTCGCCGACGCGTCCGGCGAGTGCGAACCACCGGCCGCCGGTCGAAGTCGCGGACGCGAACGTCTCCCCGTCGGTTGCGACGGCACCGACTGTATCGTGGCCGGGCAAGTCGGCCGACTGCAACTGCCCGTCACTCGCCTCTGCGGTGGGGTCGCTCGTACTGCCGCCGAATCGGTCGGCAAGCCAATCGAGGTGTTCCCGTGGTGACCCGTCCGGTGCATCGGCGGCCTCCCAGCGCTCGCGTGTCTCGTCGGTGAACAGGTCGACACCGGTTTCGACGCCCACGTCGGCCGCGAAATCGACCGCGGGGTCGCCCGCCAACAAGACGTGCGGTGTGTCTTCGAGGACGGCGCGAGCGACAGAGACGGCGTGTTCGACGCCCTCCATCCCGGCCGCAGCACCGACCCGTCGGTCACTCGTCATCACGCCAGCGTCGGTTCGGACGACGCCGTCGGATTGCACCGCGCCACCGACACCTGCGTTGAACCGACGGTCTGATTCGAGGACCCGGACAGCGGTTTCGACCGCCGAAAGCGGGTCAGACTCCGTGACCCCGCGGTTCGCAGCGTCGTCGAGGACGGCCTGTCGTGGTTCGGGTTCGTCGGGGACGCCACCGGCACCGCCGTGCAGGATAATTCGCATACGTACGCGCACTCGTACGCCGTGGGTAAACGTATCGAATACCCACGAAAGACGGAGATATTTGCGGAACGAGCGGGAGAACGGCAGGACTTTTACACCCCAATGAAAACCCCTGATTGTTCATGAGTTACGACCAGATCGAGGTTCCTGAAGACGGCGAGAAAATCACGTTTGACGAGGAGACAGGCGAACTCTCTGTCCCCGACAACCCGATTATTCCAATCATCCACGGCGACGGAATCGGAACGGACGTCGGTCCGGCCGCACAGAAGGTTCTCGACGCTGCCGCAGAAGCAACGGGTCGCTCTGTATCCTGGATGCGCGTCTACGCCGGCGCATCTGCCCGCGACAAGTACGACGAGAACCTCCCAGTCGACACCGTCAGCGCCATCCGCGACCACCGCGTCGCCATCAAGGGCCCGCTCACGACGCCCGTCGGCGCAGGCTTCCGCTCGCTGAACGTCGCGCTCCGCAAGAAGCTCGACCTCTACGCGAACGTCCGCCCGACCTACCACCTCGACGGTGTCCCGTCGCCCGTCAAGAACCCTTCGGCGATGGACATGGTCACGTTCCGTGAGAACACCGAAGACGTCTACGCCGGCATCGAGTGGGAAGCCGGTACCGACGACGTCCAGAAGGTCAAGGAGTTCGTCGAAGAGGAGATGGGCTACGACGACGTCATCCACGACGGCCCGGTCGGCATCGGCATCAAGCCCATCACCGAGTTCGGGACGAAGCGTCTCGTCCGCGAAGCAATCGAGTACGCCCTCGAAAACGACCGTGACTCCGTCACGCTCGTCCACAAGGGCAACATCATGAAGTTCACCGAGGGTGCCTTCCGTGACTGGGGCTACGAACTCGCTGCAGAGGAGTTCGGCGACGTCACCATCACCGAGGACGAACTCTGGGAAGAGTACGACGGCGAGAAGCCCGAGGACAAGGTTGTCGTCAAGGACCGCATCGCCGACAACATGCTCCAGCAGCTCCTCACCCGCACCGCCGACTACGACGTCATCGCGACGATGAACCTCAACGGCGACTACATGTCCGACGCCGCCGGCGCACAGATTGGTGGTCTCGGCATCGCACCCGGTGCGAACTTCGGTGAAGGTCTCTGTCTCGCTGAACCCGTCCACGGTTCCGCCCCCAAGTACGCCGGTCAGGACAAGGTCAACCCGACCGCGATGATTCTCTCCGGCCGTCTCATGTTCGAGTACATGGGCTGGAAGGACGCCGGCAAACTCATCCGCGACGCCGTCGAGAAGACCATCTCCGAAGGCGACGTCACGTACGACCTCCACCGCCAGATCGAAGGCGGTACCAAACTCGCCACGAGCGAGTACGCCGACAAGGTCGTCGAGAACATTCACGAGTTAGCCTGAGCTAACTCTTTGTGCGCTCGGAAATCGTAGATTTCCGAGAACATCAACGAACTCGCGTAAACGAGTTCGCGTAAACAAATCTTCCTCTCACCGGGGCCACCCGGCCTCGACTATCTCTTCTTTCGACTGCCCGAAGAGCGACTGCTCACCGCCGTAACAGGTCGAACAACGGCCGAACGAGTCCGAAGACGAACGCGCCGGCGGTGTCGGCGACGATGTCGACGCCCGTGTCTTCGAGATAGTACGCCATCGACCACTCGACCCAGAAGTCGGTGAAGAGTCGCTCGTACACCTCGAACCACGTGCCGATGGCAGCGACGGCCATCGGGAGGACCACGAGTAAGGCGACAGGCGACCGGAGCAATCTCGGCTTGAAGACGTACAGCAGTGCTGCGACGCCGAACCCTGAGGCGGCGTGGACGAAGATGTCCCACCACCAAATCTTCGTGTAGAGGTACAACGCCATGCTCACGAAGTGAGTGAGGGTGACTGCGACGCCCCACGTGGCGACGATAGCCATCTCCCGCGGACGTTCTTCCCAGCGCGGTGCTACCATCTGCTCCCACGTCTGTCTCAGCATTCGAGGCAGGTGGGGCGCAGAGCGCTGTTCAGGGAGTCTGGTATCCGCCGTGGTGGGCAGGTGCTGTACGGTTCCATATTGGGTGATGGTGAATCGGGAATATGTACGTTATTCCCCGCGAGAAACAGGTTTTCGGTTAATTTAACGCAGAGCCGTAGAGGAGAGAGCGTCACCGTCGCGACGGGGCGTCGTCGTCGGGCGAACGAGCGTCGTCGTCGCGCGAACAGGTGTCGTCGGCAGAGCGAACTGACGTATCACCGCCGTCAGACCGAATGTTCGCGTGAGTACTCGGTGGTTGGGACTCGGGTCGATACTGCGTCTCGCTCGTGAACCGAACGATGCCGTCGACGAGGACGACGAACGCGAGGGCACCGAGGACATCGACCACGAGGTCGGTGGCGGTGTCTTCGAGGTAGTACGCCGCCGACCACCCGTACCAGAAGTCCTTGAACAGGTACTCGTACAGTTCGAAGCCTGCGCCGATGGCGAAGATGATGCCGGCGACGACGACTGGGGCGCGATTCCCGTCGAACGTCCGCGGGAAGACGAGGAACAACACGCCAGCGACGCCGAACCCAGAGAGGGAGTGCGTCAGCAGGTCCCACCACCAAATCTGCGTGTAGATGCCGTAGGCCAGCCCACCGAAGTGA
The DNA here is from genome assembly GCF_001469865.1 of Haloferax profundi. Taxonomy (GTDB): domain Archaea; phylum Halobacteriota; class Halobacteria; order Halobacteriales; family Haloferacaceae; genus Haloferax; species Haloferax profundi. The sequence goes on along the minus strand of NZ_LOPV01000153.1, from coordinate 8,394 downwards.
AGCACACTGACGAAGAGTGCCCACAGGCCGACGAACGCCCAGAGCCACGGCTCTCGCGAGAGCGAAACTCGGCTCATCGCCGCCTGTGACGCACCGTCGTCAGCAGGTCGTTCGGCAGGCTGGACGCTATCCATGGTCGATATACGCGGGGGGAGGGCATAGTTAGGGACTTCTGTCGGTCAGATAGTTACAACCTATTGATAAATGCTTTCTCCCTCACAGTGGTGTGAGTGTGACACTCACGAGCACAGAGGACAGTCGCCCGTGGGTCGAATTTGTGTCTGTTCGTCAGTCCATCCACGGGGGGTTGTCTCGGGGGGGAGAGAACACGTCGATGCCGATTACCGTCTCGTCGCCACGGTTCTCTGCACCGTGCGGTTCGCCACCCGCGAGCGAGTACGAGTCGCCGGGGCCGACGACGATTTCCTCACCGTCGTCGCCCGCGACGAAAGTCAACTCGCCAGCGACGATGTAGCCGACCTGTTCGTGCGGATGGTCGTGGACTGGTACCGACGCGCCGGGTTCGATACGGAAGTGCTGAACGTTCATCTCGTCGCCACCAGCGAGGAGTGCGAGATACACGTCGTCCGCTGCCTCGCTTGGTTCAACGTCGTCGATGGAGATACGGTCCATGGTGACATCCCACCCGCTCGTGAGATAAAACCGACGGGCACAGCACAGTCACACCCCCGAACGTTCAAATCAGATGACGGGCAACTCACGGGTATGTACGCGGTGGTCGGGTGTACGGACTGTGCGAACATGTGGTTGCTCTCGAACCCACGGGAGTCGAAGACGGCGACGTGTCCGCGGTGCGGCACGCGACACCAGACGAAGAAGCTTCGGCGGTTCTTCGAGTCGGAAGACCGCGACGCTGCGAGACAGGCACGGTCAGCGCTCTTGGCGAAGAAACACGGCGACAGCGAGGCGTTCGCGCAGGTGGCACACGTCTCGGAACTCGACAGACAGGTCGACGAGTCGGGTATCGACGACCGGGAGTACCTCGAAGGGTCGGGACTCGACGCCGACGAAGTGTTCGACGCTGGCGAACAGGCGAAACACGGACGCGCCGCGTCGTCGGGGTCGGTAGACCGCGTGACTGCCGTCAAAGACGCAGTTCGGAACGGCGACAGACCGACCGAAGACGAAATCGTGGCCGCGGTGACAGAACAGGGTGTCCCGGACGAGAAAGCCCGCGACGTCCTGGAGAAACTTCGCCGCCGTGGCGAGGTGTCCGAGTCGGGCGGCCGGTATCGTCTGCTCTGAACACGCGGGTTCGACGTCCGTCTCAGAGGTATCCGAGGAGTTTCGCGATTGTGAGCGCCGACGCGACGACACCGAGTGCCAACTTCAGGAGTCGCAGACCTAGCGCGAGACGCCGCACGTCGTGGTCGTCGTCCGATTCGGGGTCGATACTGGAGGTGAGTTCCGACATGGGTTGGGGTTGGGAGTGTGGACGCGCCCGCAGGTGCTCACCGGCGGACGCCTGTGAATCTACCAGCGAGAGTGGATTAAAATCGAGCCACGAGTGCAGAGTGAAAGTAAACGCAGAACCACACGACAGTATCGTCGCTCGAGTGGTTGCTTCCGCACGATTCCGGGCGAACAGTGCGTGAGAAAGCGGGTGAAAGTGAACGCGGGCCGTCGCTGGCACGTGCAGTCTTCGTCGTGAGAGGAAGTCGCCCCATTGCCGACCGCGCCCGACGAGACGAGTCTACTGGAGTTCGTCGAAGGAGCCGACCTCGTCCCAGCACGTGCACTCGAGGTCGTCCAGTGAGGTAACTTCGTCTGGAAGGTCCGTAATCGGGATGGTCGAACCTGCTTCCTCGCACCCCCGCATGTGGACACTGAAATCAGCACTCGACATGGTAAACATACTCCAGACTCACCCGGGTAAATATATAAACTACCCCAATATTCTGAGGGTGTGAAAATCGTTCGCAAGTCGGACAGCTAGGACCGAGACACCCCGGGAGACTGAGACGCTCACAGTAGCGCCCCAATCCGGCGACAGTGGTTCGTCGCTCTCCCGGTTTCCCGATTACCGACCGAGTTTGGCGTGGGCACTGGAGAGGTGCCGCGACGCGAGCGCAGAGAGGAGCGAGAGTTCGCCGGCGAGTGACCCGACGGCGATGCACTCGGCGAGCGCGTCGGCGTTCGACCCCGCAGGGTCGCCACCGCCACGGATGCCGAGGATGTCGAGGCCTTCGGCCTGCGTGGGCAGTTTCGTCCCGCCGCCGATGGTTCCGACTTCGAGCGACGCGAGCGACACCGAGACGTACAGGTCGCCGTCTTGTACCTCGGCCGTCGTGATGGCGTTCGCGCCTTCGACGACCTGTGCTTCGTCCTGCCCCGTGGCGAGGAACATCGCGGCCACGACGTTGGCGACGTGGGCGTTGAAGCCGAGACTCGCGGCCTTCGCCGACCCAACGAGGTTCTTGCGTGTGTTGAGTTCGGCGATGGCCTCGGGCGTGGTGTGGAGTCGTTCTTCGACGACGTCGCGCGGGATGCGAACGTCGGCGGTGACGCTCCGACCACGACCCTCGACGGCGTTGATGGCGGCGGGTTTCTTGTCGGTACAGAGGTTGCCCGAGAGGGCGACGAGCGACCCGGTGGTCTCGGATTCGACCACGTCACAGGCCGCTTCGGTGGCGATGGTGACCATGTTCATCCCCATCGCGTCTTTCGAATCGTATCGGAACCGCAGGTAGACGGAGTTCCCGACGACGTACGGCGTCACGTCGAGGAGTTCGCCGTGATTCGTCGTCTCCTCGGCGGCCTCCTTCAGCGCCTCGAAGTTGTCGCGCGTCCACGAGACGAGTGCTTCGGCCTCGGCTACGTCGGCGACGCGGAAGACTGGCGCACGGGTCATCCCGGACTTGAGGACGCGAGCGGTCGCACCGCCGGCACTGTTGATGACCGAGCATCCGCGGTTGACGGACGCGAGGAGTGCGCCTTCGGTCGTCGCGAGCGGGAGGTACTTCTCCTCGGAGACAGCGGCCCCATTCACGGTGACGGGACCGGCGACACCCAGTGGGACCTGGATAGTTCCGACCATGTTCTCGATGGCCGTCTCTGCCTCTTCGGCGGGGAAGCCGTAGTTGCCGACGGTGTCGAGTGACGCACCCGACTGCTCTTCGACGAGGAGGCGGCGTGCTTCGGCGGCGACGTCGGCGTCGGCGTGTGCTTCGAGTTCGTGGAGGCGGAGTTCGCCCTCCCGAACGCGGTCGGCGAGGGACGCGGCGTCTGTCATGCTCCGACGTTTCCCGCGCCGGCCCTAACGGTTTCCGGTTTTTCGGGCATCCAGGTCGGCCTCCGTCGGTCGCTCTCCATCCCGAACGATTTTGGCCTCCCGCGTCGGGGTCGAAGGTATGACTGCGGCAGCGGACCTCGTACTGACGAACGCGGCGGTACACACCCTCGAATCACCGGACGAGACGCACGAAGCGGTCGCCATCCGCGACGGTGAAATCGTCCGTGTCGGCCGCGCGTACGACGTGGAACTCCTCGCCGGCGTCGAGACACAGGTGGTCGATTGTGAGGGCCGCGTCGTCCTCCCCGGATTCGTCGACGCCCACACGCACCTCCCGATGGTCGGCCGGTCACTCGTCCACGCCGACCTCTCGAAGGCAGACTCGGTCGCCGATGCGGTCTCCCTGCTCGAAGACCGCGCGGCAGAAGCCGACGACGGGGAGTGGATTCTCGGATTTGGCTACGACGAAAGCACGTGGGACGAGTCGCGCTACCTCACCCGCGACGACCTCGACGCCGTCTCCGAAACCGTTCCCGTCGTCGCCTTCCGCGAAGACCTCCACACTGCCGGCGTGAACTCCGTCGTCCTCGACAGGTACGGCGACCAGATGGCGGACGAAGGCGTCCAGACAGACAGTGACGACGGAGACGGCGACCCGACGGGCGTCGTCGTCGAAGAGGCCGTCGACGTGCTCTGGGACGCGACCGAACCCGACCGAGACGAGATGACGGAACTCGTCCGCGCCGCACAGGAGTACGCCACCGCCCGGGGCGTCACCGGCGTCCACGACATGGTTCGTGGGTCTCGCGCCCCCGAAGTCTATCGTGACCTCGCCGAGGCAGGCGAGTTGGACCTCCGCGTCCGAATCAACTACTGGTCTGACCACTTCGCGTCTCTCCACGAAGTCGGCCTCCGGACGAACCACGGCGACGGACTCGTCCAGACTGGTGCCATCAAGACGTTCACCGACGGCAGTTTCGGCGGTCGAACCGCCAAAGTCACCGAACCGTACGCAGACGCACCCAACGAGACGGGACAGTGGGTCGTCGCGCCCGGCGAACTCCACGAACTCGTCGCCGAGGCAGACGACGCAGGCTACCAACTTACGGCACACGCCATCGGCGACGAGGCAATCGACACCGTCCTCGACGCCTACGCGGAGACGGACGACCCCGGCGCTGCACGCCACCGTGTCGAACACGTCGAACTCGCCTCCGACGAGGCACTCGACCGATTCGCAGAGACGGGCGTCGTCGCCTCCGTGCAACCGAACTTCCTGAAGTGGGCCGGCGAAGACGGCCTCTACGACGCACGACTCGGGGACCGACGCCTCCAGACGAACCGCTACCGTGACCTCCTCGACGCCGGTGTGAACCTCGCGTTCGGCAGTGACTGTATGCCGCTCGGACCACTCCTCGGCATCGACCTCGCCACCGACCACCCGAACCCCGAGCAGTCGCTCACGGTCACCGAAGCGCTCCGGGCGTACACCTCGGGCGGGGCCTACGCCGGGTTCGACGAGGACAGGCAGGGAATCATCGCGCCGGGGTACGCTGCCGACCTCGTCGTCCTCGACGAGTCGCCGTGGGAGTCGGAGTCGATTCGCGACATCGACGTCGCGATGACCATCGTCGACGGACGCGTCGTCTTCGAGGCACGCGACTGAATGCAGACGGGTCTCCGCTCGCCAGTCGCCAAATACTACGCCTACAAGACCACGCAGTTCGTCTCCTTCACGGCCGCCATCTGGATTCTGTTCGTCCGGTCACGCGGCCTCTCGTTCGCCGAGGTAGGCGCACTCAACAGCGTCTGGTGGCTTGCCCTCGTCGCCAGCGAGATTCCGACGGGATACGTCGGGGACCGACTCGGCCGTCGCTCGGCGATGGCGCTCGGAACGGCAATCATCGCCGTCTCGACAGTCGCGATGGGCCTCTCGTCCACGTTTCTTCAGTTCGCCATCGTCTACGGAACGTGGGCAGTCGGTGAGACGTTCCGCTCCGGGAGCGACGACGCGTGGCTCTACGACCTACTCGGCGAGACGGACGAGACACAGGAGTTCGCGAACGTCCGCGGGAGAGCGACCGGTGTCGGCCTCGCAATCGGCGCGGTGACCACACTCGCAGGCGGTGTCATCGCCGACGCGACGAACTACTCGGTTCCATTCTTCGCCACGGCAGTCGTCACCGCACTCGGGATTCCGATTCTCCTCTCGGTCCCCGAGACAGGGAACAGCGGGGACGAGTTCACCCCGAAGAGAGCTCTTCGCGTCATCCGCGAGAAACTGACGCGCCCACCCCTCCGAGGCTTCGTGGTCTACTTCGCGCTCCTCTTCGGCGTCGTCAACATGGCGTACATCTTCGACCAGCCAATCGTCCGCGACGTGGCACTCGGGCTGGGCGTCCCCGAGTCGGCGACGAATACGGCGGTGAGCGCCTCCTACGCCGTCTTCTCGCTCGCTGCCGCCGCCGCGAGTTACCGTGCTGGGTGGATTCGTGACCGAATCGGGATTCGGCGGTGGTTCCTCCTCGCACCCATCCTCGTCGCACTCGCGTTCGGGTCGCTCCCGCTTTTCGGTCCGCTTGCCTTCCCCGCGTTCGTCGTCGCGCGCGCCGTCACGAACTCGTCTGTCGTCCTCGGGAACCAGTACGTCAACGACCGGGTCGATTCCGTCGGCCGCGCGACGGTTCTTTCGGCCGCTGGAATGCTCTACTCGCTCGCTGTCGTCCCGTTCGAACTCGCCGGTGGCGTCGTCGCCGACGCCGTCTCACCGACTGGTGCACTCGCCGCGTTCGGCGGGGTCCTCCTCGTCGGGTCTGCGGTGTTGTGGACGGTCGAACGGCCAGTGTGACGTTGGCTACTCCAGACAATCACCGACTCTCCCGCGACGAAGGGAAAACCCCTTACTCCCGGTCGTCGCACTCGCGGGCAATGGGCTTCTTCGACGACCTCCACGACCGCATCGAGAAGGTAAACAGCGTCGTCTCGGTCGGCCTCGACGCCGACATCGACCGCATCCCCGACCACCTCCTCGACAAGGACCTCCCGCGATGGGCGTTCAACCGACGCATCATCGACGCGACCCACGAACACGCGGCGGCGTACAAGCCGAACGCGGCGTTCTACGAAGACGCCGACGGGTGGCGTTCCCTCCGCGAGACAATCGCCTACGCACACGGGAAAGGCGTCCCCGTCCTCCTCGACGCCAAACGCGCCGACATCGGCAACACGACCCGTAAATACTCCGAGATGCTCGAGTACGCGGACGCCATCACCGTCAATCCCTACATGGGCCGCGACTCCATCCAACCGTTCCTCGACCGGGAGGACAAGGGCGTGTTCGTCCTCTGTCGAACCTCGAATCCCGGCGGGTCAGACCTCCAGTCCCTCGAACTCGCGTCGGGCGAACCGCTCTACGAACGCGTCGCGGCGCTCTGTGACCTCTGGAACGAACACGGGAACGTCGGCCTCGTCGTCGGCGCGACGGGTCCCGACGAGTTAGAACACATCCGCGAACAGGTTCCCGACCTCCCGTTCCTCGTCCCCGGCGTCGGCGCACAGGGTGGCGACGCGGAAGCGGCAGTCGAGTTCGGCCTCGCCGACGGCGTCGGCCTCGTGAACTCGTCGCGCGGCATCATCTTCGCCGGCGAGGGTCAAGACGAATACTTCGACAAGGCTGCCGGACAGGCGGCCAAGCGACTCAAGACCCGTCTCAACCAGTTCCGCTGAAGGACGTTCACCGTCGAGTTCTCGCCGATTCAGTCTACGAGTCCTTCGGAGCGGAGGTGTTCGAGTTGCGCTGCTCTCGTGTCGAACGTCCGACCACACACGTCACACACGAACCCATCGTCTCCGTCGTCGGTCGCCGAGTCGCTCATATCTGTGCCAACGTGGACTGGCCGTATCACCGTTTCCCGTGACTGTGTGGGACGTGTCGAACCCTGTGGTCCGCGGAGACTCGCATCCACACCAGCGAGACGTTTACTGGGATGCGCGCCATAGTACGGCCGTGGACCGGGACCGACTCGTCATGGGCCTCGCTGCGGTGTTCGCGGGTATCACCATGCTCCTCGTCGTGCTGGCGTTCGCGTACCGCCAGTTACTCATCCTGTTCGTCGCCGTCCCGTTCGGCGCGACGACGTACTTCATGTACTCCCACGTCAGCGGGCGGTTAGAGGAACGATTCCGTCGAACCCGTGTCCGAGCGAACACTGGCCGTGTGGGGTTCCAGTCGGAGCGGCGGCGGGCGAGTCGCCAAACGACCGGTGGATTCGGCGCGGGGCCCCGCGGCGACCCACGGCAGGGACCGGGTGCGGGGCGCTTTAGAGACGGTGGCGGGCAGAACCGCCGTCGACGTGAGTACCAGCGCGTACGCCCGCCCCGAAACGCCGTGAGCAAGCAAGAAGCACTCCAAACCCTCGGACTCGACGCCGACGCCACCGCCGCGGACGTAAAGCAGGCGTACCGAGAACGCGTCAAAGAGACGCACCCGGACTCGAAGACGGGAGACGAAGAGGCGTTCAAACGCGTCACGCGGGCCTACGAACGCCTTTCTGAGTGACTCCGGTCTGAAACGCCGCGCGACTCGGTGTGCCTCGTGACCTCCAGATAGCCCACTGATGGGTCTGTCGTCTCTGTTGAGTGATAGTAACATGGTAATCACTACCGCGGAAAGCGTTTTCACGGTTGGTTTCCTACGGCCGCCCATGAGCGCTGACCGGGCTCTCCTGAACGAGGCCCTCGAGCGCGGTGAGGAAGAAGGCGGCAACGTCGAGTTCAAAGAACGCCTCACCCGTGCCGTTCACTTGGCAGATGGTCGGATGGAGTCGCTCGCGGCCCAACTCCGACACAGAGTGCTCTCCGGTGACGGAGTCGCGACGTACGTCGTCGGCGTCACCGACGACGGTGGAATCGCCGGTATCTCGCCGGACGACTTCTCCGAGACGATGGACGTCCTCTCGTTGCTCGCCGAAGAGGCAGGTGCCCACATCGAAGACGTCGAGACGTGGGGCGTCGGCGAGAGCGCCGAACGCGGCCTCGTCGGCGTCGCGACCATCCGCGAAGGGGCGATGCTCGACGTGGACGACGACCACATCGTCGTCGGTACCGCCGGCCACGTCGACCACGGAAAGTCCACGCTCGTC
>NZ_LOPV01000152.1 GCF_001469865.1 Haloferax profundi | reverse complement strand
GCGGCGGTATATGATGACCGCTCCACCAATGATCACAAGCGCGCCGACGCCAATGAGTGGGAGCGGAAGTCCACTTCCGCCTTCGTTTTCGGTGGCCGTGAGGGGGACCTTATAGCTGTCAGAGATTTCAGTGTCTCCGTTTGGTCGCTCGTACTGGAAGTCGACCGAGAGTGGGTAGTCTTTGGCGAGTGCATCACCGCTCACACTGGCTTGGAACTTAATCTCAGCAGTTTCGCCTGGTTCCAGCGATTGGACGAATGCTTCGTCATCCGATAGCGACAATGGGTCACTCGCATACGCCTTGGCGTTGATATTGGTGAGCGTCTCATCACCGTTGTTGGTGAGTTCAAGCGTGACGACGCCACTCGAGCCGATGTTGAGCGAAGACTCGACAGGACTCACTGTGAAATCATCACGGCTCTCAGCAATCTCCGAGCGCGTGTTGAGCGTCTTGCTTTGTCGCTCGTCACCATCGCTATTCTGGTAACTCACATAGTACGAGAGTTGGCGACTTCCTGGGTCCGCAGACTGGCTCACATCAATATCGAACCGGAACTCGCTCGATTCGTTCGGTCCGAGAGACCCGAGTGCGTACTCAGTCTCCTGAACGTCGTAGTTCGGTGATTCACTTTGGAAGATGAGAACTGCATCGTTTGCTGTCTCAGGACCGAGATTTGTGACTGTCCCTGTAACTTGCCCTTCCGAACCAACACGGAGGTTTGTAGCAACGTTGGACAGCTGGAACGATTGTTCCGGAAGTGGTGTCACGCCAACTGAGAGATCATTGGATGTCGTCGAGATACCGTCAGCGTCTTCGTACGCGACATTCGCAGTGAGTGCATAGGAGCTAGTCGCAGCCTCGTTTGTTGCAACTGCGTCAAACGTCACAACCTTCTCTTCACCGGGTTGCCACGCTCCGACGAATCGAGC
>NZ_LOPV01000151.1 GCF_001469865.1 Haloferax profundi | reverse complement strand
TGACCGGCCAAGCCGACGACGGCAACGGCGGGACCCGGTCGTTCCTCGACGTGCAACCGCACGAAGTCGAGCGTGGCCTCTCTGCCGACCTCTCGTACGCCGTCTACGGATTCGCCGACGACGGCCCGGTCCACATGCGCAACCCGCACCGCAAGTCCGACCGCGCACACATCGTCCAAGAGGCCGACCGACTGGTCTCGTTCGTCGATACGGTCGGCCACGAACCGTGGCTTCGGACGACGATTCGCGGCCTCGTCGGGCAGCGACTCGATTACGGCCTCCTCGTCGTCGCCGCCGACGACGGGCCGACACGGACGACCCGAGAACACCTCGGCATCCTCCTCGCGATGGAACTGCCGACGATAGTCGCCATCACGAAGGCGGACGCCGTCTCGGAAGACCGACTCGACGACGTCGAGCGTGAAGTCGAACGACTGCTCCGAAACGTGGGTCGAACTCCACTCAGCGTCGAACGCCACGGCGTCGAGGCCGCCGTCGAAGAGATTAGCGAATCTGTCGTGCCAATCGTGCTGACGAGCGCCGTCGAGATGAGCGGTCTCGACGAACTCGACCACATGTTCGAGTCGCTCCCGAAGCGAAGCGCCGCAGAGGGCGACTTCAAGATGTACATCGACCGGACGTACTCGGTCACTGGCGTCGGCGCAGTCGCCTCCGGGACGGTCAACTCCGGTGCGGTCGAGGCGGGTGACTCCCTCCTCTTGGGCCCGATGGCAGACGGGTCGTTCCGAGCGGTCGAAGTCCGCTCCATCGAGATGCACTACCACCGCGTCGACAGAGCGAACGCCGGGCGCATCGTCGGTATCGCCCTCAAAGGCGTCCGTGAGTCAGAAGTCGAACGCGGGATGGTGTTGCTTCCGGCGGACGCCGAACCCACCGCTGTCCGTGAGTTCGAAGCAGAAGTGATGGTTCTCAACCATCCGACGCGCATCCGCGAGGGGTACGAACCGGTCGTCCACCTCGAAACCGTCTCCGAGGCGGCCATCTTCCATCCCGAGGGTGGCCAACTGCTCCCCGGAGACACGGGAAAGACCCGCGTCGAGTTCAAGTTCCGGCCGTACTTCGTCGAAGAAGGACAACGGTTCGTCTTCCGTGAGGGCCGGTCCAAAGGCGTCGGGACCGTGACGAACGTGGAGTAAGCGGGCCTCTCGTCGCCCGTTTCTCGCCGTCGAATCAGTCGTCGACAGCGACGTATCCGTCTTCTTCTCGCCCCGCGAGTCCGAACAGTACCGCCCAGTCCAGCAAGTCAGACACGCGGCCACGCCAGCGTGTCTCCCACCCGTTCGGGTCACGGTGGCGCTCCCAGTTTGGGACCGTCGGTTCGAACGCGTCGAAGACGACGTCGACCGACTGTGGGCCCTCGTCGAGGGCGTCGAGAACCTCCTCGGCACCGAAGACGTGGGCGACGAACGCCTCTCTGAGGTCGTCGACCGTCTGCTCGTCGCGGATGCGCTCGAACCCGCGACTCGTCTCGCGGGCGAGGCCGAGTGACTGACAGAACACCAGCCAATCGCGGCCTTCGTCGGGCGTCACGTCTAACCGCGTCGCGAGGCGGCCACAGCAGTCGTCTTCGGACCCCGGAATCAACGGGACGGCGCGGTGTGCCTCCCAGAGGCGGTCCAGTCGGTCCGGTGCAGGGGGGACCGGCTTTCGCCTCACAGTCCGAACGACTCGGCGAGAACCTCCTCGTCTGTCTCACCGAGCGTGTAGGTGGGGCCGTCGATAACGTCGATAGTTGCCTGTGCGGGGCCGAACACGCCGGGGTCGACCTCGTCGAAGTCCCACTCGGCGTCGTCGAACACGTCTTCGAACGGGACGCCGTACTCGTCGCCGGCAGTCGAGATGGCCTGGTCGAAGTCGTCGAAGTCCTCTGCGACGGTGAGGTGGACTGTCCCGCCGTAGGCGACGGCGTCGTTCGTTCGACTCATGGCGACGCTCTCGTCGTAACTGACCGGGGCGAGTGGTGCCGACCCGGTGGCCGAGACGATACTGGTCGGTTCGTAGCCCGCTTCGAACAGGTTGAACACGGCGAGTTCGGCCGCACGGGCCGCACCCGTGACGCTCCCCGCGAGTGACCCCGTGGCGTACGTCGGCAGGAAGACGGCGCTGGGTTCGACACCGCACATGTCGGCGACGTGCTCTGCAACCTCGTCGGTCGGGAGGTCGATGCTCTCGACGGTGAGCGCCGTCAGGTCGAACTCGTCGTAGTACCCGAGGTGGTGGTACTCCTCTTCTTCGCCGACGAGGGCGCGCGCGGGGCCGGACCCGAGTCCGTCGTAGTCGTCGAAGACGAGTTCCCACCCGGCCTTCTGCGAACAGAGGAGGGCGAGTGCGGGGCGGTCAGTCGACAGTTCGACCACGGGGCGCGGTGTGCCCGCAACGTCACCCATTCGTGTCTGGACCGTCGCGAGGCCGGCGGTCTGAATTTCGGCGAGGAGCATCCCCGCTTCGACACCGCCGTCGGCGTCGACGCCGAAGTCGATGACCGTCGCACCGGAGTCGAGTTCGTAGCCCTCGATGCCGAGTTCGTCGGCGAAGTCGAGCGCCTCGTCCACCAGTTCGATGGCCATTCGATTGATGCTTTCCATGCGCGGCGATTACGCGCCTTCGGCTAAAGGGTTTGTCAGTCGGACGCTCTCCGACGTGCGTGGACGTGTCTCGAAGTGGGTCAGACGAGTGGTCGGGAAAGTAAGGTGAGAGTCGGACGCGACTTACTCGGCGTCGCGCTTGGCGGGGCGTCCGAGGTGGTCTTCGACCGCCGAAACTTTGTCCGCGGCACGCTGGTCGCTGGTCCGTTTGTCGTCTACCTTCAGGAACGTGCTCACGCGGTCACCGTCGACCGCTTTGTGCGCCGCGCCAACTGCGGCGAGGAGTTCGTCGATGTCGTCGGCTTCGATGACCGTCCCCATCGGGTTCGTCTCGTAGGATACGTCGAAGTCGTCGAGGGCGGCGACTGCCTTGGCGACTTCGCTGGACATGCTCCCTTCGATGACCGGTGCGACACTCAACATCGCGATGACTGTCATACTGTAGACTCCGTGGCGCGAGACAGTAAATCAAGGTGTTGAGTGTCTAACACGTCAGTTTTCGAACCGACGAGGCTTTCTTCCTGACAGTCATAGATTCTTGTATGTCTCGCAGTGGACTGACTCGGCTGGCACTCGTCTTCGTGGCGACGATTCTCACCGGAATCGTCCTCGGGTCGGCGATTGGCGGGGCCGTCGGGTACTCGACGGAATGGACGGCGACGGGTGCCGTCTTCGGTATCGCAGTCGGCCTCTTCACCTCGCAACGGTAGCCCCGGACAGTCGACTTTCGCGTCGGCCTTTTTCTCTCCGGAGGACGTATCGGATTCCATGAATCCACGGGTATCGCGTGCGCTCACGCTCACTCGGGCAATCTTTCACGAGGCGCGCGCCGAGCGGCTCACCTTCATGGCGGGAAGCATCGCCTACGGGGCGTTCGTCTCGCTTCTCCCACTGTTCCTCCTCGTGCTCGCCGCGATATCGATTATCGGGAGTGCCGACCTCCGACAGAGTGTCATCGTCCTCATCCAAACCGCCCTGACACCGGGTGCGGGAGACGTCATCATCGCCGAACTGGAGGCGACGAGTCGCCTCACGAGTCTCTCGCTCGTCGGTATCCTCGTCCTCCTGTGGGGGACGCTTCGCATCTTCCGCGGCCTCGACACTGCCTTCTCGGACATCTACGAGTCGGAGGCGGCCAACACGTTCGCCGACCAACTCAGAGACGGCATCATCGTCCTCGTCACCGTCTCGCTCGCCCTCGTGGCCGGCGGCATCCTCGAATCGTCGCTCCCTCACCTCGTCGGGAGCGTCGGATGGGTCGTCTACCGGAGTATACTCGTCTTGCTCCTCTTCGCGACGTTCTACCCGATGTACTACATCTTCCCCGACGTGGACGTGTCGTACCTCGAAGTCGTGCCCGGGACACTCGTCGCCGCTGTCGGGTTGACGGCCTTCGGGTCGCTCTTTCGACTCTACATCCACTTCAGCAGTCGGTCACCCGAATCCAGCGTCGTCGCCGGTATCCTCGTCCTCCTGACGTGGCTGTACTTCAGTGGCCTCGTCATCCTCTTCGGCGCGACGGTGAACGCTGTCCTCTCGAACCGCTCGCGCGACGTGAACGTCCGCCCACTCCTCGGCGGTATCCCACTCGACTCACAGGCCGCGCGAACGACCCGCCGAGAGGTGGTGCGGGCTATCGACCAGGTAGATGCTCTCGTCGCGGCAAACCCGGACGAAGACATCAGCATCAGCGTCGGAGACGAGACAGTCCAGATTCCGGGTCCCGAGAAAGTCGTCGTCGATAGCGACGTCAGTCGGTTCCTCCCGGAGGGACCGGTTCGGCTCGAACTTCGATGGTCGTCGTGGCCAGACAGTCAAGACGACTGACTACGTGGATTATCTGCCCGGCGGTCGTACATCTCGTATGGCCATCAAGACACCCGCGCATCCGACACGACCACTCGAAGGCGACCACACGACGTGGGAGACTGTCGAGACGAGTTCGACCACCGCGTCTCGGGCCGTCTTGCCACCCGTCGTCGTGGAAAACCGAACCATGAGTCACCACCACTTCGGCGAAGCACACCTCGTCTGGCAGTGCGACGACTGCGGCGAGGTTGGCACGCTGACCGCCTTCCCGACGTCCTGCCCGGACTGTGGGGCGGCGCGCGAAGCGCTGTTCTACTACACCGAGGACTGACAGCGTCCCCCAGTGGGTTGTGCGTCCAGCGTCGGTACCGACCGCGACCGTTTTCCCGCCCGCAATCGACCAGTGAGTATGTACCTCTCTCACCCCGTTCGACGGATGCGTGACGACCCATTCGACGACGAGACGGCGGAACTCCGGGTCGAACCCGTCGACGACGACGCCAGAGTCGCCCTCGACGACCACGTCGCGTCCCTCGGTGGGTCGATAGAGAAGGAACTCCAGTTCGGCGGCGTCGTAGTCGTCCTCCCCGAACTCGACGTAGCGGCACTCTGCGAACTCGACGGTATCGAACGAATCGAGACGGTCGATACGCTCGGCTACTAATTTCTTCTCTCGCACGTGCGTGACGCGTGTCGGTCGTCCCGTCTTCGTCGACGGCGCTTCGTGTGAAAATTCGAGTCGTGGGAGGGACGCTTACTCGAGGTCGACGGTGAGGTCACCACGCTTGCGGAACTGGTCGTGAGTTATCTCGAACGGTATCTTGACCGTCTTCGGGAGGCCCGGCGAGACGACGGCCTCCTGGGTCTTCTCTTGTCGTTTGTCTCCCGACTTCGCGACTGCCCGGACGGTCCGTTTTTCGTCGCCGTCACCGGAGTTTCGCAGTTGGACGACGGCGACCACGTTTCCGTCGGCGCCTCGTTCGAAGTTCCAATCCGTTATCTCGACCACTTCGGTTGTTGCCATACAGGAGCCACGACGAGTAAGTGTAAATAGATTGACTTAAATTCGGTGTGTGACCCGTTTTTCAGAAAGACAGTCACTCAACCGGCGGTATCTCTCGCTCATGAAGTTCGTTCGAGCGACACGCAGAGCGGTCGCTCGGAAGGTAGATTCGTTGGAGAAGTGCGTCGGCTGGGACTCACACGAGCAGAGCGAGTGTGAGTCAGGAGTACCACCGAGGCCGAAAGGCCGAGTCTGGTGAGACAGGAGTCCCGGGAACGAAGTGAGGGGGACTCAGGAACTCCCGGGAACGAACGAAGTGAGTGACCGGGTGTGACGGGAGTTCAGCGCTATGCGCTGCACGTCGTGAACGGAGTTCACGGGATTTGAACCAGAACCAGACGTGCTCGCTCACTTCGTTCGCTGTGCGCGACTGGTAGGGTTCAGAATCCCACCGTCTCGCACACAGCCTCACAAGACCGAGAGACACGGAGGTCTCTCGGAGGTTTGTGTTCGGAAGAAGTGCGTCGGCTGGGATTTGAACCCAGGTTGTGACCATGGCAAGGTCACGTGATACCACTACACTACCAGCGCATTCCGCGTGTATCGTGGCGCTTGCTGCGTTTCACGATAATGCCGGGTTCATAAATAAGACTTGCGAAACGGGGGAGAAATCGGGTGACAGCGCGGCACCTGCTACCACGTGAGATTCGGTTCTCGGGACCTGTCGAGAATCGTGTAATTCACTCACACACGTCGTTCGTCAATCCTCCACAAACTGGTGCGTGGGAGCCTCTATCACCCCAGATTGGATTCGCTACTCTTTTAGGTAGGCCCCCGGTAGAAACGCCACAGTCTAGACGATACGAGGATGAATCCGGCATGAAACTCAGCGTACTCGTGCCGACCTCACTCGTCCGGGAAGCCGAAGACCAACGCGAGGCAACTCGCAAACTTGGTTACGTCGCCCGCGCGGCGGCGGTCTTCCGGGCGAACGAACTCGTCATCTTCCCCGACGAAGATGGCGAAACCAGGTGGGGCGGCGAGTTCGTCGAAACCGTACTTCGGTACGCTGCGACACCCCCATACCTCCGGAAGGAAGTGTGGGGCAAGCGTGACGAACTCCGGTACGCTGGGATTCTGCCTCCCGTTCTCGTCTCGTCTACGACCGCGGGCGACTCCGACGAGTTGCCCGCGTTGCGAGAAGGAATCGTGACCGAGGTCGGACCTGACGACCGCGTTCGGGTCAATTGCGGAATGCAACACCCGATCTCCCTGTTCGTCCCTCCGGGGATGAACCTCACAGAGGGAGAGCGCGTCGCTGTCAGGATCTCTTCGCGAGAACCGGTCCGTGCGAGGATCGTCGACGAGCCCCTTCCGGGCTTCGACGTATCCCGCATGGACCTCACGGAAGCACTCGGCAGGCCAGATGCGGGCGTGCGAATCGCCACGTCTCGCTATGGCGAGCCGCTGTCAGTCCCCCGTCTGGGAGAACTGACTGCCCGCATCGCCGATGCCGACGGTATGACCGTCGTCTTCGGTTCACCGGGCCGTGGGCTTCCGGACATGCTCGGGATGTCTCCCGAGGATGTTGCAGACGTCGAACCCTCCGTTGGTCCGGGGTTCGACCTCTGGCTCAATACGATTCCGCGACAGGGCAGCGACGTGGTGCGAACTGAAGAAGCGATGTTCGCGTCACTCGCCTCCCTGACACTCACGGAGTGAATACATGCCACAACCAAGCAGACCACGAAAAGGCTCGATGGGCTTCAGCCCACGCAAGCGTGTGACCAAAGAGGTCCCGCGCATCAAGTCGTGGCCAAGTGACGATGGCTCCCCTGCACTGCAGGGATTCGCTGGCTACAAAGCCGGCATGACCCACGTCATGATGGTCAACGACGAAGCGGACTCCCCCCGAGAGGGTATGGAGGAAGCAGTGCCGGTGACCGTCGTCGAGACGCCACCGATGCGTGCTGTCGCTCTTCGCGCCTACGAGCAGACGTCGTACGGTATGAAGCCGAAGACCGAGGTCTGGACGAACGAGTTCCACGACGAACTCGACCGCGTCCTCAACCTCCCGGCAGAAGATACGTTCGAAGAAGACGCCGAAGCGCTTCGCGAAGCCGTCGAGGCTGGCGAAGTCGACGACCTTCGTGTCATCACGCACACGGTCCCGTCTGAACTCAAGAACGTCCCGAAGAAGAAGCCCGACGTGATGGAGACTCGCGTCGGCGGTGGCTCCCTCGTGGAGCGTGCCGACTTCGCCCTCGACCTGATTGCCGAGGGTGGCGAACACGACATGTCCGACGTGTTCCGCGCTGGCGAGTACCTCGACGTCGCCGGTGTCACGAAGGGTAAGGGTACGCAGGGTCCCGTCAAGCGATGGGGCGTCCAGAAGCGGAAGGGCAAGCACGCCCGTCAGGGCTGGAGACGCCGTATTGGCAACCTCGGCCCGTGGAACCCGTCCCGCGTTCGCTCGACGGTTCCGCAACTCGGTCAGACTGGTTACCACCAGCGCACCGAGCTGAACAAGCGCCTCATCGACCTCGGTGAGGGTGACGACGCCTCCGTCGAAGGTGGCTTCGTCAACTACGGTGAGGTCGACGGCAACTACGCGCTCGTCAAGGGCTCGCTCCCGGGCCCCAACAAGCGTCTTCTGCGGTTCCGCCCGGCCGTCCGGCCGAACGACCAGCCGCGCCTCGACCCCGAGGTGCGCTTCGTCTCTACCGCATCGAACCAGGGTTAAACCATGCAGGCAACTATCCGAGACCTGAACGGTGACGACGCAGGCAGCATCGACCTGCCCGAGGTCTTCGAGACGGCTTACCGTCCGGACCTCATCAAGCGCGCTGTCATCGCTGCTCAGGCAAACCGAAAACAGCCGTACGGTTCCGACCCCTACGCTGGCATGCGAACGCCGGCAGAGTCCATGGGAAGCGGTCGCGGCATGTCGCACGACCCACGCCAGAACGGTGTGGCCCGACGTGTCCCGCACGCCGTCTCCGGTCGTCGCGCACACCCGCCGAAGGCCGAGAAGGACCAGGGGAAGGAGATCAACACCAAAGAGCGCAAACTCGCCGTCCGCTCGGCACTCGCCGCCACGGCGAACCCCGAAATCGTCCGCGAGCGCGGTCACCAGTTCGACGACGACCTCGAACTCCCGCTCGTCGTTTCCGACGACTTCGAGGACCTCGTCAAGACGAAGGAGGTCGTCGACCTCCTGCAGTCCCTCGGCGTCTACGCCGACATCGAGCGCTCTGAGGACAACAAGAAAGTGAAGGCCGGTCAGGGGAAGCTCCGTGGCCGCAAGTACACCCGTCCGAAGTCCATCCTCTTCGTGACGGCAGAGGAGCCATCGAAGGCTGCTCGTAACCTCGCCGGTGTCGACGTCGCCACCGCGGCGAACGTCTCCGCCGAGGACCTCGCGCCCGGTACGCACGCCGGTCGCCTCACGCTCTTCACCGAAAGCGCCCTCGAGGAGGTCGCAGACCGATGAGCATCATCGAGCACCCGCTGGTCACCGAGAAAGCGATGAACCAGATGGACTTCCAGAACAAGCTCCAGTTCATCGTCCACGTCGACGCGACCAAGTCCGAGATTTCGGACGAAGTCGAGTCGCGATACGACGTGACCGTCGAGAAGATCAACACACAGGTCACGATGAAAGGTAAGAAGAAAGCAACCGTTCGTCTCTCTGAGGACGACGACGCGCAGGAAATCGCGTCGCGAATTGGGGTGTTCTAACCATGGGACGCCGAATTCAGGGCCAGCGTCGTGGTCGCGGCTCGTCCACCTTCCGGGCGCCGTCGCACCGCTACAAGGCCGAACTGTCGCACAAGAAGTCCGAACAGAAAGACACCATCTCGGGTACGGTCGTCGGCATCGAGCACGACCCCGCCCGCAGTGCGCCCATCGCCCTCGTCGAGTTCGAGGACGAACAGCGCATGATCCTCGCGCCCGAGGGAGTCACCGTCGGCGAAGAGCTTCAGATCGGCGTCTCCGCCGAAATCAAGCCCGGCAACACGCTGCCGCTCGCCGAGATTCCCGAAGGTGTCCCCGTCTGTAACGTCGAGCGTCAGCCCGGCGACGGCGGGAAGTTCGCCCGCGCCTCCGGTGTCAGCGCGCAGCTCCTCTCGCACGACCGCAAGGTCGCCGTCGTGAAGCTGCCGTCGGGTGAGGTCAAGCGCCTCAACCCCGAGTGCCGTGCCACCATCGGCGTCGTCGCCGGTGGCGGCCGCACGGAGAAGCCGTTCGTCAAGGCAGGGAAGAAGTACCACAAGATGAAAGCGCGCGGTATCAAGTGGCCGCGCGTTCGTGGTGTTGCAATGAACGCCGTCGACCACCCATTCGGTGGCGGTGGCCGTCAGCACCCCGGTCAGCCGAAGTCCGTCTCGCGGGACGCCCCGCCGGGACGGAAGGTCGGTGACATCGCCTCCAAACGCACCGGTCGCGGTGGCAAGGGAGGTAAGTAATCATGAGCACGCAATACCGTACCGGCCGCGAAGGTGAGTTCACCTACCGTGGCTACACGCTCGAAGAGCTGCAGGATATGGAGCTCGACGAAGTCGCGGAACTGCTCCCCGCACGTCAGCGGCGAACCATCACCCGTGGCCTGTCGACCGAGCACGAGAAACTGCTCGCGAAGGTCGAAGACAAGACGGAAGAGGAGACGGCGAACGCACCAGTGCGAACGCACCTGCGTGACATGCCGATTCTCCCCGAATTCGTCGGTCTCACCTTCGCTGTGTACAACGGTCAGGAGTTCGAGCGCGTCAAGGTTCAGCCCGAGATGATCGGACACTACCTTGGCGAGTTCCAGCTGACCCGTTCGTCAGTGACCCACGGTCAGGCCGGTATCGGCGCGACCCGGTCCTCGAAGTTCGTGCCGCTCAAGTAAAACCATGGGAATCAATTACAGCGTCGAGGCCGACCCGGACTCCACGGCCAAAGGTATGCTCCGGGACCGGCCCATCAGCCTCAAGCACAGCAAGGCCATCTCCCGCGCCATCAAGGGGATGACCGTCGCCGACGCCGAGGAGTACCTCGAAGCCGTCATCGACGGCGAGCGCTCGGTCCCGTTCAAGCAGCACAACTCTGGTGTCGGTCACCGAAGCGACATCGAGGGCTGGGACGCAGGACGATACCCTGAGAAAGCGTCCAAGGCGTTCCTCGAGCTCCTCGAGAACGTCCGCAACAACGCGACCGAACAGGGATTCGACGGACCAGCCATGGAGATCAAACACATCGCCGCCCACAAGGTCGGCGAACGTCAGGGTCGCAAGCCCCGCGCCTTCGGCCGGGCAGACCCGTGGAACACCCCAATCTGTGACGTCGAACTCATCATCGAAGAGGTCGAGGAATAATGGCTGACGAACACCAATTCATCGAGAACGGACTGCAGCGGTCCCAGATCGACGAGTTCTTCGCCGA